>JAJYAH010000075.1 GCA_021779635.1 Pseudomonadota bacterium
ACTGGATGAAGAAATATTACCCGTCGGGAGATGTCACGGACGAGTTCAACGTGCTCGGCTATTCCAATGCCCAGACGCTGGTTCAGGTGCTCAAACAGTGCGGAAACGATCTATCGCGCGAGAACGTCATGAAGCAGGCGCAGAACCTCGATATGCAGCTTCCGATGGTTCTTCCCGGCATCCGCCTCAAGACCGGCGCGAACGACTACGCTCCGATGAAGGATCTCCAGATGGCTCGCTTCACCGGGGAGGGATGGGACCTAGTCGGTCCAGTGATCTCCGGAAAATGATGGACTGAGAAGAGCCGGTTCGTTCCGGCCCTTCTCGCAAATATCGCGAACGCGGAGCACCTATTCTGTGCCGGAAGATGCAGCGAAGTTTGCGGGACGCCGGTCGACCGCGGCTCGTAACCCTTCCTTGAATTCGCCGCTCGACATCGCCAATGCCTGACCCAGTCCTTCGAAGGCGAACATGTCGTGCAGACTGGTCTCGAAGGTGCGCGCCATGAGCTGCTTCGCCAGCCCCATGACCTCCGAGGGGCCCTCGGCCAGCCTACGTGCTTCGGCGAGGGCTTCGTCTTTGAGGGTCTCGTTCGAGCACACCTTCGTCACCAGTCCCTGATCGAACGCTTCCCGGGCGGTCCAGGTCTGATTGCCGAAGAGGAACGACTTCGCCCGGGCCATCCCGATCAGTCGAGGAAGGTGATACATCATGCCGATGTCGGGGACGGCACCGAGGCGGAAGAAGGCCGCCATGAACTTTGCGTTCTCCGATGCGAAGAGAACATCGCCGCAGAGCGACAGGCCCATTCCGCCACCCGCAGCGTGGCCATTGACCGCCACCACCATCGGCTTGTTGAGCGAAATGAGAGGGATCAGCCAATCCTTCAGGCCCGAGAAGCGCCGGTGCACCGACCATGGATCGGATGCCACTTCGAGCATCTTGAAATCTCCGCCTGCGCAGAACGAAGGTCCGGCCGCTACAAGCAGGACGCATCGCACGGAACGGTCGTTGGAGACCTCCTTGATGGCGTTTCCGAGTTCATCCCGGAGTTCCGAGGTCAGTGAATTTCTGGTGCTCGGGTTGTTGAGTGTGATGATCATGACCGAGCCGTCGCGGTCCAGTCGAATCTGCTTTGGGTCCATTGATGTTTCCCTTCTGTGAGGCAATCCACGGTGCAAACGATATGCCGTATGGCAGGGGACGCGTTCTAGTTGGTATGACGAAGCAGTGTGTACGCGTCACGGACAGACCGCGGGCGGCATGTGTCACACGTGAACACCGCGCGCGTGCTATACATGAGAGAAATTGAGCGAAGCGTGAACGCTGACCGATGGCACGGCTCTTGCTAACCAGGCAGGTAAGCGGCGCTTCGAGCTAACGCAAGCCGCAAGTCAGGAAACGCGCCATTGTCCGCAGATATTGTGCAATTGCTCATCCGTGATCGCATCGCGATCATCACTTTAAATCGGCCGCAGCAGCGCAACGCGCTATCGATCGAGATGAGGGCCATGCTCGCACGGCGTCTCGACGAGATCGATGAACATGTGCGCGTGATCGTGCTGCAGGGCGCAGGTGCGGCATTCTGCGCCGGCGCCGACCTTGGTGACGTACCGGATTCGCCCATGGCTTGGAGAGACCGCATCGTCACGGCTCAGACCCAGCATCTGAGGATCATCAACATGAAGCAGATCGTCATCGCGTCGGTCCAGGGCGCGGCCTTCGGCGGAGGTGTCTCGCTCGCACTCGCGGCCGACATACTCGTCCTCGACGAGAAAGCCACTCTGGGATTCCCGTTCGTGAAGCTCGGCGTCGTTCCGGACGGGGGAGCGAGCTTCCTGCTGCAGGCGAAAACGAGCCCTGCGGTGGCTCTCGATGTCCTTCTTACGGGTGGCTTCATACAAGCGGACGAAGCGCGGGCCCTGGGCCTGACGCGTCGCGTCGCGCCTGCGGGCGAGCTCGAAGCGCGTACGATGAAGCTTGCAGAGGAGCTCGCGTCGCTTCCGGCGGAAGCCCTCCAGTTGACCAAATCCTTGTGCGCGCAGGCGTGGGCGGATCATCTCCCCGGCGCGTTGCGGCATGAGGCGGACGCATTCGGACTAGCCACGGCGTCTGAAGGGCACCGGGTCGCCATGGCGGCTGCGAAGATGAAACTCAAGAAGGCAAACTAGCATGTATTCGGCGGACCTACTGAAAGGCCGGGTTGCCCTTATCACGGGCGGCGGAAGCGGAATCGGCCTGAGCATAGCGGAGCAATACCTGGCGCTTGGCGCCAAGGTGGCAATCGTAAGCCGCAACGCGGAGCGGCTTGAAAGCGCCGCGTCGTCTCTGCGCTCGCAGGGGACGACGGAGATCGCGGCGTTCCAGGCGGATGTCAGGAACTACGATCAGGTGTCAGCGGCCATGGACGCCGTCTTAGAACGCTTCGGTTCACTCGACATTCTTGTTAACAACGCGGCGGGCAATTTTTTCTGCCCGACGGCCGAGATGTCGCCGAATGCGTGGCGGACCGTGATCGACATCGATCTGAACGGAACGTTCCATGGATGCCGTGCCGCCCACGCGCGCCTGCGGGAATCGAGATGGGGCGGCTGCATCATCAACATCATCACCATGCAGGCCCTTTCGGGCTGGCCTGGCGCGGCTCACGCGGCTGCCGCCAAGGCGGGCATCCTCTCTCTTACTCGCACACTTGCCGTCGAGTGGGGAGGCGAGGGCATTAGGGTCAACGCGATCTCCCCCGGTCCCATCGGCGATACAGAAGGCGCGAAGCGTATCTACGAAGAACGCGGTCGCGCCGATCAGGAGCGGAGCCGCGTAGCGCTCGGTCGGTTCGGAAAGAAGCAGGAAGTCGCCAACGCGGCGGCCTTCCTCGCCTCCGATCTGGCGAGCTTCGTCACCGGCGAGAATCTCATCGTCGATGGCGGTCGCTGGCTGAAGTACGTTTCGGAAAAATAGAAGAGGACACAACAAGTGGAAAAACAACTCCCGCTTCCAGTAGCAAACGCGGACTCCGCCACATACTGGCAGTCCGCGAAGGAAGGAAAGCTAGTTCTCCGACGCTGCAAATCCTGCGGCGAGACCCATTTCATGCCGCGCTACCTGTGTCCGGTCTGCTGGTCGACGGACCTCGAGTGGATCGAGGCGGTAGGCAAGGGAACGGTCCACAGCTTCACGATCATCCGACGCGCTTCTTCCCCCGCTTTCGCCGGACTCACCCCCTACGTCGTCGCGCTCATCGACCTGGCCGAGGGTCCGCGCATGATGAGCAACATCGTCGGCGACCACGCGCTCGATGTCGAGATCGGCGACGGCGTCACCCTCAGGTTCGAGGACCGGGAAGGATCCAAGCTTCCGCAATTCGCGCTAGAGAAGGGCCGCCCGTGAACTTCGAGGATAGCGACGAGCAGAAATTGGTCCGCGATACGACGGCGTCGTTCGTCAAGCGGCATTGCAAGCCGACCGACGTCCGCCAATGGGACCGCACCGGACAGTTGCCTGAGCACGTGTACGCCGCGATGGCGGACGCGGGCCTTCTTGCGATGATGGTTCCCGCGGAATACGGGGGCGTCGGCTCGCCGATAGCCGATTGTGCCATCGCGCTGGAGGAAATCGCCAGGCCCAGCGTTGACTTCGCGACGCGGCTCGCGCTGATCGGCTGGGGTGCGATGATCCTCTCCGATTTCGCGAGTGAGGAGATCAAGTCCGAGGTCCTTCCGAAGGTTGTGAAGGGCGAGATCAAGCTGTCGTTCAGCTTGACCGAACCGGCATCGGGATCGGACGCAGCCTCGCTCCAGACGAAGGCCCGTCGCGACGGTGACGACTACGTGATCTCCGGTCAGAAGCTCTACTCGTCCGGAGCGCACGCGCCCAACAACATGATCGTGCTGGCCGCCCGGACGAACCCGGACGTCAAGAAGCACGCGGGCATCTCCTTGTTTCTCGTCCCCAACAACCTTCCGGGCATCACGATCAACAGGCTCGACGTGGTCGGCCGACGCATCCTTGGTCTTTGCGAGGTCTTCTTCGACGACGTGCGCCTTCCGAGCCGAATGCTAATCGGTCAGGAGAATAGCGGCTGGACGTACATCAACAAACATCTGGAACGGGAGCGGATCCTGCTCGCTGCCAACTACCTCGGCAACGCACGTGCAGCGTTGGACGACGCGGTGCGCTACGCCGGCGAGAGAAAGCAGTTTGGCAAAGCGATCGCCGAGTTCCAGGCCATCGGCCATATGCTGGCCGATATGGCGACCGACATCGAAGCCGCCAGATGGATCACCGCGTCGACCGCCTGGCGATACGACCAGGGTCTGCCGTGCGTGAAGCAGGCGTGCATGGCGAAGCTGTTCGTCTCGGAGGTGTTTGCGCGGGTGACGACGCAAGGCATGCAGATACTCGGAGGCGCCGGCTACACCCACGACCACGACATGCAGCGGTACTGGCGCGATGCCCGCAACGCGACTATCGGCGGCGGCACCTCACAAATCCAGCGCAGCCTGATCGCACGGGAGCTCGGACTGTGACGCAGGTCAAAGGCTATATCGAGAACCGCACCGAACTGTTCGGCCGCAAGGAGCTCACCAGGCTGATCAACCCCGCGAGTATCGCGGTCATCGGCGCATCCGAGTCGCCCGGATCGTTCGGGTCGCGGACCATGGAGAATCTCTCGACGTTCGGCGGACGGTTGTTTCCCATCAATCCCAAGCGGAACGAGATCTTTGGCCACAAGGCCTATCCGACGATCGAGGCGCTTCCAGAGGCGCCCGACGCCGTTGTGATCTCGGTCCCCCAGGAACAGGTAGCAGATCTCGTTAGAAGATGCGCCGCCAAGGGAATCGGCGGCGCTATCGTCTATTCGTCGGGCTTCGCGGAATTGGGCACCGAGGACAGGACGGCGGCGCAGCGCGAAATAGCCGAGATAGCGAAGTCGACGGGCATGCGGGTAATCGGGCCCAACTGCGTCGGCATCATTAATTTTGCCTCGAAGGTCGGCATGCATTTCATGCCGAAGTTCAACGAAATGCCGATGATCTCCGGCGGGATCGGCCTGGTCAGCCAGAGCGGCGGTCTCGGATACACCGTCATTCAAGCCCTGCAGCGAGGCATCGGGTTCTCGCAATTTCTGTCGGCCGGAAATTCGAGCGACGTCGACATCTGCGACCTGATCAACTACCTGGTGGACGACGAGAGCACCTCGGTGATCGCATGCCTTTTCGAGGGCATCCGGGACGGCGAGCGTCTCATCGAGGCCGGCCAGAGGGCCTTCGCCGCCAGGAAGCCGCTCATCATCTACAAAATGGGGCGCAGCGCGATCAGCAAGAAGGCCGCGCTTTCCCATACCGGCACCCTGGCGGGCTCCAATGCCGCCTACGATGCGGCCTTCCGGGAAATGGGTGCCATCGTGGTCGACAACTGGGAGGAAGTGCTGGAGACGGCATGCTTCTTCGAGCGCGCGGGCGTCCCGCAAGGGTCCGGGGCCGGCGTCATGGCGAGCTCCGGAGGGGCGGCCGTCATCTCCGGAGACAAGGCCGAGGAGTACGGCGTCGCGATGCCGGCGCCTCAGCCGGACACCGTGGCACGCCTGTCGAAACTGGTGCCGGATTTCGGGTCCGTCTCGAATCCAACGGACATGACCGCGGAGACCCTGAAGAGCTTCGATCTCTACAGCGCGTGCATCAAGGCTTTCGCCGACGATCCGAGTTACGCGGTGGTGGTCGTCCCCATGCTGTCGGCGCAGAAGCCCATCACGACGGAGAGGGCGGTCCACCTGGATCGCCTCGCAGCCGAGCTTTCAAAGCCGATCTGTCTGGTCTGGTTCAATGAATGGCTAGAGGGCCCCGGAAGCGAGATCTACGACAGGAGTCGCAAGATCTCGATGTTCCGGTCGATGGGCCGCTGCATGAAGGCGATCCGCTCATGGCTTGACTATTATGGCAGGGCCGAGCGGCAAGTGTCGGGTGAGGGAAGGCTCAGCACCGTAAAAGTCAAGAACGTTGCGATCACCGAACTCGCGAAAGTCGGCGAGAGGTATGTCCTCGGCGAGTCGCAGTCGAAGAAGCTGCTCGGACTGTATGGTGTTGCCGTCAACCGCGAAGCGCTTGCCAAGACCGCGGATGAGGCGGTCACCCACGCCGAGGCGCTGGGCTATCCGGTCGTTCTCAAGGCGGACTCTCCGGACATCCCGCACAAGACCGAAGCGGGCGTCCTCCGGCTGAACCTTAGGGACGCAGATGCCGTGCGCAAGGCCTACAGGGAAATAGAGGAGGCCGTCGGACGGCTGAGCGATCCGGTCACCGTGAACGGGACCGTCGTTCAGGAGATGGTCTCAGGCGGGACCGAGATGATGGTTGGTGCCTCGGTGGACGCCCAGTTCGGACCGTTGATCACATGCGGCTTCGGCGGAACGTCCGTCGAGATACTCGGGGATGTGCAGACCAGACGCGCGCCGGTCAGCGTAACTGAAGCGCTCGACATGCTCCGGTCGCTCCGCGGAAGCGGCCTCCTGTTCGGCTATCGCAACCAGGCACCGGCCGACGTACGGTCCCTCGCGGAAACCGTATGCCGCATTTCCGAAATGATCAGCGACCTTCGTGAAGAGGTCGCGGAATTGGACGTCAATCCAATCAAGGTTTCTACGGATCGCACAGTAGCTGTCGATGCGTTGATCGGATTGAGCAGCAAGAGGAATTGAAATGAACAGATCTGCTTCGGGGAAAATCGCGATCGTGGGCGTCGGAGAATCCGACATCGGCAAGGTTCCGGGCATGACGGGCTTAGGCCTGAACGCCCAGGCCGCGAAACGCGCGCTGGAGAACGCCGGTCTCAAGGTGTCGGACATCGACGGCGTCCTGACGGCGTACTCGTTCACTGAGCCCTACTTCATGCTCGGATCTGTCCTATGCGAATACCTCGGCCTGAAACCCCGCTACAACGCGTCCGTCGTCGTGGGAGGCGGGTCGCCCGCCGTGATGCTGAAGCACGCGGCGGAGGCGATCCTGGCAGGTAGCGCGGACACCATCCTGGTGTGCGCCGGAGAGAACCGCGCGACCGGACAATCACGCGATTCCGCAATCTCGGCCCTGCTGGCCGTTGGACATCCATATTTCGAGCAGCCGTACGGAGGATCGATCCCGGGATACTACGCGATGATCGCGCGCCGCCACATGTACATGTATGGTACCACGCGCGAACATCTCGCGCACATCGCGGTGAATACCCGTCGACACGCGCTGCTGCATCCCAACGCTCACATGAAGAGCGCGATCACCCTGGATGATGTCCTGTCTGCAAAGCCTATCGCGGATCCGCTAGGTATGCTCGATTGCTGTCTCATCTCGGACGGTGCCGGCGCGTTCATCGTGACGTCAGCCGAGCGGGCAAAGGATCTCAAATCGAAGCCGAGCTATCTACTCGGTATCGGCGAGCACCATACTCATGAGCATTTGATGTGTGCGCCAAGCCTCACCGAATTCGGAGCGAAGCAGTCGGGTGAACGGGCCTATCAGATGGCCGGTGTGAAGCCGGCCGACATCGACGTCGCGCAGTTGTACGATTGCTTCACGATCGTGCCATTGATCGAGCTAGAAGAGTTGGGATTCTGCGAGCCGGGTGAGGGCGGCGCTTTCTTCTCGGATGGCAGAGCGTCGATCGGCGGCAAGCTGCCCGTCAACACGCACGGAGGCATGCTGTCCCACGCGCATGCGGGCGCGGCAGGCGGGCTGTTCGGCATCATCGAGGGCGTCCGTCAACTCCGGGGCGGACTCGGCCCCCGCCAGGTCCAGGATGCCGAACTCGCCCTGGTCCACAACGAGGGCGGAATCCTGTCGTCGCATTGCACACTTATCCTCGGAAACAAGCCTAACTGAAAGGAAAACGCAATGAGCAACGCCCAACCGCGTGGACGCTACTTCGATGATTTCGAGGTCGGCCAGGAATTCGAGAGCCCGGCGCGAACCGTGACGCATACAGACATCGTCAACTTCGCCTGCCTGTCAGGCGACTTCAACGAGGTGCATACCAACTTCGAATACTGCAAGACGACGCAGTTCGGGGAGCCCATCGCACACGGCCCGCTGGTCTACGCGATCATGGGGGGATTGCAGTATGCGAGCGGCATCAACGACGGGACCCTGCTGGCGCTGCTGCAGATCGACAAATGGCGGCTGCTGGATGCCGTCAAGCATGGCGACACGATCCGACTGAGATCGAAGGTGGTCGAGAAGAAGGAAACCAGCAAGCCCGACCGGGGCGTCGTCACCTTCAAGAGGGAATGCGTGCGCCACGACGGCCATGTCGTGCAGGAGATGCAGGCCACGCTGCTCTATCGCCGCCGACCGAAATGAGAGGGCCCGGCGCCTCCCGACTCGCCGCACGCGAGAGAATCCAAAGGACGGCAGATGCATCTGTTTGAGAGCAACGAAGAGTTTGAATTGACCGACGACCAGGTGCGGATGCGCGAAAGCGTCCTCCAGCTCCTGCGGGAGAAGCTGTCGGCATCGAAGATCGCCGAACTGGACGATAACAGCGAGTTCCCGTTCGACGCATATGCGGCGCTCGCGGAGAGCGGTTGGCTCGGTCTGCCGCATGACGAGCAGTACGGGGGAGCCGGTGGTAGTTATATGGATCTGGCGGTCCTGATCGAAGCGATCGCCTATCACAATGCGCAGATGGCGTCGGCCTATTTGACTACGGTCGTCTATGGCGGCATGCACCTGAAGTTCGGGGCCAGCGAGCAATTGCGGGCGTCCCTTCTTCCGCGGCTGATAGCGGGCCAGCTACGGCTGGCCTTCTGTCTTACTGAACCGGACACGGGATCTGACGCCAGCGGGATTCGCACGAAGGCGGTGGCGAGGGGCGACGATTACGTCATCGACGGACAGAAGGTCTATATCACCTGCGCTCACGTGGCCGACTACTTGGTCGTGGCGGCGAAGACCGATCCAGAGGCGCGGCACAAAGGTATCACGCTCTTTCTCGTCGACGCCAAGGCCAATGGCGTGACCATCCGCCATCTGCGGGGTCTCGGAAGACGGATGATTCATACCAACGAGGTCTTTTTTGATGGCGTCCAGGTCCCGGCGGCCCACGTCCTTGGCCGGATCAATGGAGGGTGGCAGAACATCATGCGCGGACTGAACGTAGAGCGGTTGTGTCTCTCCGCGGCGGCGAGCGGGAATTGCTACAGAATTGTCGAATCCGCAGTGGATTTCGCTCAGCAGAGGAAACAGTTCGGCAAACCGATCGCCGAGTATCAGGCGATCAGTCACAAGATAGCCGACATGCGCAGCATGGCGGAAATCTCGCGCGTCATGACGTACCGGCTCGCGTCCCTCATGGACAAGGGTGTCGCGCCCAACACGGCCGCCGCTGTGACGAAGATATTCGCCACGGAAAGCAATTCTAAATGCGCTGATACCGGCATCCAGATTATGGGCGGCGCGGGACTGATGATGAGTTCCGAAATGCAGATGTATTTCCGCGATTCCAGGGTCGGAACGATTGGCGGAGGCACCAGCGAAATCCTCCGCAACGTGATCGCCAAGTCGATGCTTTCATAGGGGAACAGACAATGCGTAGTATCTCCCGTCGAACATTTCTGGCAGGAACAAGCGCACTTGCCGTTGGCGTACGGGCCGCTCGCGCGCAAAGCGAACGTATCGTGCGGGTCGGGATGATCCTCCCGATCAGCGGCAACCTGGCTCAATACGCCGCCAACATGTTCCCGCCGTTCCGCTACGTGGTCGACAAGATCAATGCGGAAGGCGGCATCAAAAGCATGGGGGGCGCCAGGATCGAGCTGATCGTGGCGGATAACGCCAGCGGCAGCGCGGGAACGGCCAGCGAAGCCCGGCGATTGATTACGCAGGAGAAGGTTTCTTTCATCGCAGGTCCGCTTGTCACCAGCGAGATGCTCGCGCTCGTGCCGGTGCTCGACGAACACAAGGTGCCGGCGCTTTCCTTCACCAGCGGCGACAGCCGCTCGAAATACCTCTTCACCATCGGGCTTCACTATGAGAAGGGCTACGCGGCGCCTCCGATCGAATTTCTGACCTATCTCATCAAGGAAAAGCAGCGCAATATCCGCACGGTCGCCCTAGTCTATTCGAACTACGAAGCCGGGCAACAGATCGCGAACTTCCAAGAGAAGATGATCACGACCGCGGGCCTCACAGTGGCAGCGCGTATTCCGGTCGATCGAACGGCTCAGGATCAGACTTCCACGATCCTGAGGATTAAATCTGCGAAGCCAGACGCCGTCGCCGGCCTGATCCTCACCCGCGAAGGCGTCCTGATGCAGCAGGCCCGCGCCAACCTTCGCTACAATGACACAACGTTCTTCGGCTGCGGGGCGGGGTACGCGGACGTTACGCTCTGGACCGAGCTCGGACCGAAATTGGCCGGGCAAGTATTGACTCGCAATCTTTTCGCCACCAACGGCTTTGTTGCCGACATCGAATTGCCCGCGGCGAAGGCGATCGTCGCCGATCTGCAGCAGGAGATTGACGCGAAGAAGATGCAGGGACCGGTCGGCCATTATCAGGTGTGGGGCGCGCAGGCCGCCCGGCTCATGCAGGCGGCCTTCGAACTCGCGGGTTCAAGCGATCGCGAAGCGTTGAAGAACGCCTTCGAGAAGGTAAGGCTCGACTTGGGTAGCCCGTTCCTTTATCTGCCGCGGCGGGAGCTCGCCTTCGGCGAGGACAATTGCCTTACCGATCAGACCGCCCTTGCACTTCAATGGCAGGCCGACGGAAGCCAGCAAGCGGTGTGGCCGACGAGATTCTCGCGCGCCGAGCCAAGGCCTTTTCAATGAGCTTGGAAGGGGGAGGGGATCCCCCACCGGCGGATGAAGCGCCCAACGTACTGCTGAAGGTGAGTAATCTCACGAAGCGCTACGGAGGCGTTACTGCGGTCAATGATGTCTCGTTCGACCTGATCCGCAACGAGATTTTGGCGGTCGTCGGGCCAAACGGGGCAGGGAAGACAACCCTCTTCGGTCTCATCTGCGGGTTCATCGGTCGAGACAAGGGAGACGTTTGGTTCGACGGCAGGGACGTGACCGGACTGCCGCCACACTCCATCGCGAAGCTCGGAATGGTTCGCAGCTTTCAGATCGTGCAGTTTTTTCCTGATTTGACCGTTCATGAGACGGTCGTTGCGGCGGCTATGCTTCATCTTCCCCTTCCTACGGCTCGGGTCGTGGCGGACGAGATCCTCGAGGATCTCGATCTGGTCGAGAAGCGGAACGATCTCGCGGTCTCACTGCCGATGCAGAGCAGAAAGCGTCTTGAATTAGCGAAGTGCGTGGCGACCCGTCCGAAGCTGATCATTCTCGACGAGGTGATGGCGGGCCTGACGCTCTCGGAGGCCGAAGTGCCGATCGCCGCGATCCGGAAGCTGCGTTCCCGGGGGATAACGTTCCTCATGGTCGAGCACGTGATGCCGGTCGTGATGCAGCTCGCCGACCGTATGCTGGTGCTGAATTTCGGCGAGTTGATCATGCAGGGGACACCGGCGCAGGTCATGGCCCATCCCGACGTGCAGGATGCTTATCTGGGAGCCGCGCTCGATGCTTGAACTAGAGAGTATCTGCGCGGGCTACGGCGACATCGAGGTCCTGCGGCGGGTCTCGCTGACGATTGGGCGAGGCGAGATAGTCGGTCTCCTGGGGTCCAACAACGCCGGGAAGTCGACCTTGGTCAACTGCATCAGCCGGATCATTCCTTGGAAGGTCGGCAAATGCACTTTCGAGGGCATGGATATCTCGTGCCTGGAGCCCCATGAGATAACAGAATGCGGCATCAGCCAAGTCCCGGAAGGACGACAACTGTTTCCGTCGATGACGGTCTGGGAGAACCTTGTGCTCGGCGGCTTTCCGGGAAAAGCGCGGCCGCAGCGCGCTCAGAAGATGGACTACGTCTTCGATCTATTCCCGCGGCTGTCGGAACGGAGAACGCAGGCGGCCGGCACGCTTTCGGGTGGCGAGCAACAGATGTGCGCCATCGGTCGAGCGCTGATGTCGGGACCGAAGCTGCTCATCCTGGACGAGCCGTCGCTCGGCCTGTCCCCGAAGTTCGTGCAGACGATCTTCGAAGCGCTCGCCGCGCTGCATCGCGAAGGATTGACGATACTGCTGGTCGAGCAGAACTTGAACGTCACGTTGCGGAATGTGCAACGCTGCTACGTACTTGAACGGGGGGAAATCGTCATCTCGGGGCGCAGCGAAGACATGCGCAACGATCCGGCGGTTAAACGAGCTTATCTGGGGACCTGAACGTGGAAATTCTTTACCAGGCCGTGATCCAGGGTGTGCTGATCGGCAGCACGTACGGACTCATCGCATTGAGCATGGGTCTGATCTACAGCGTGAGCGGAATCACGAATTTCGCCCAAGGCGACCTGATGGTCCTGTGCATGTTCGGAGCACTCACCTTGGCGTCGCTCCTGGGACTCGATCCATATCTCTCGGTCCTGATAACGATACCCCTGATCGTCGCTTTGACGGCCTTGATCTATCGATACCTCATCCAGCCCATCAATTCCCAGCAGTTGATGGTGATCCAGCTCACTCTCGGGCTGATGTTTGTCATCCAGAATTCGCTTCTGATGGCCTACGGAGGCAACTTCCACCGCGTACCCTCGATTCTCGACGGCGAAGTCATTGTGCTGAGCGACTTCGCGGTCATCCAGACATCACTGTTGGTCTCGTTCGTGACGACATGGTTGCTGGCGGGCGGCCTGTTCTGGACCTTGGGATACACGGACTTCGGTCGAAGCGTCCGAGCCGTGCATCAGAATGCGAGAGCCGCGGCGCTGGTAGGTGTCAACGTGCGGCGGACCCAACTCGTCGTCGTGTCACTGAGCGCCGCGATCCTGGCGGTATCCGCGTCTCTCCTCGTCTCCGGAAGGCCGATCCACCCGAACGAGGGCCTTCACTACACCGTCGTGGCGTTGATGCCATTCGTGCTCGGCGGGATGGGCAATCTTTTGAGCATCCTCATCAGCGGCATCATCATCGGCGTCGCCGAAACCGTCGGAAACGTCTACCTGAACGGCCCGCTCGGATTCGCCGTGCCGTACGTCGTGTTCATATTAATCCTGGTGTTCAGGCCGCAGGGCCTCTTCGGATCGCGATCATGAAAAGTCAGAATGTCACGGCCGGCGTCGTCAGCGCGGCCGCAGCGACCGCAGTCGGGCTGTCGGTCACGGCGCTCCCCGAATACTACGGTGCTGTCGCGACGAAGATGCTGATCTTCATCGGCTTGGCAATGGCTTGGAATATCGTCGGCGGGATCGGTGGACAGCTATCATTGGGGCACAGCGTGTTCATTGGTCTCGGTGCCCTCTTGCCCGCGGCAATGTTCCTGAAGTTGTCGGTGCCGCTTTGGATCGGCGTGCTGTGCGCGGCAGCCTTATCCTCGCTCATCGGAGCGGTGATCTCATGGATAACGTTCCGGTTCAGGCTGGGGCACCTCTATTTCGCGCTGGTGACGCTTGCCATCGGCGAGTTGGGCCGCATCATCGTCATCGGAACCGACTTTCTCGGTGGCGCGTCCGGATTGCTCGTCCAGTTCCAGGCCTGGACGGTGGACGGGATCCGGGTGTCAGTCGCGACGCAGAACCTGATCTTCGCGCTCGGTTTCGCCGCCGTTGCCGTCCTAACGACGTACGCCATCCTCCAATCCAAGCTCGGCTACCAACTGAGGGCCCTGAAGGGAAACGAGGACGCGGCTCAGGCCATCGGGATCAATCTTCTGCGTTCGAAGACCATCGCGATGGTCATAAGCGCGGTGCTGAGTTCGATCGGCGGGTCCGCCCTCGCGCATTACGACGGGTTCGTCGATCCAGAGGTCGTGGCTTCCCCCATTCTCATCATTTCGATCATCCTGTTCACTGTCGTGGGCGGCATCGGGACGTTGTGGGGACCGGTCGTGGGCGTGGCACTCCTGTTTCCATTCGGAGAGATCCTTCGAGGGTCGCTTGCCAACAGCCTTCCCGGCCTGCACCTGGTAGTGTTTGGAGCGACCCTCGTTGCGGTCATTCGCCTCATGCCGAACGGCATCTTCGGGTGGGTGGTAAGGAGGTTCCGCTCGGCTTCCCCGCTGCGCGCGTGATGGCCGCCATTCTGGTGGAACGTGGTAACCATCACTGCCCCCCTGCATCCTATGCAGCCAGCGCCTCGGAAAAGTCGCCGGTCGAGATACCCTTCAAGTAAAGGATAGGCAGCAGCGTCTCGATCGACTTCGACCGGCGCATGTAGGGCGGCAGAATCGACGGAGAGAACCGGATGCGGTCCGGATCGGCGGCATCCGCCTCGCGATCGCGCACACGCGGCTGGCGGACAGCAACCGGACCGATTCCGGTCATCACCTCGCGCTCCGGCAGGTGACCATGGCGGACGACGCGCTGGTGGCCGTCCGCGGTCTTCAAGTCGGCATGCTTGCTGAGAAAGTCCGCGACCTCGGCCTCGACTGCCTGGGACAACAGGGCACGCGCTCCATGACGCAAGATTTCGGTGAGTTGGTCGTCGACGATTCCTGGCTGAATCAGCTTGATAATGTTATCTTTGGACACGGCATATCGCTCCTTCGGTGGAGAAGTGGAGGCGTCAAGCACCCCCACGATATGCCGCCTTTCCGATTCCCGCTGTCACCAACTTTCAGCGATAGCTCGAATTCTTCTTCTGGCACCGTCTTGTTATTCGCGATGTCTGAATCAAAGACCGGCAGCGCGATTACTTCAGCAGTTCATCGAGTGCAGCATGTTCCGGGTCCAGTTCGGCCCGCTCCACCGCATTGATGACGACGGTGGTCGCATTAGAGGTGCGATGTGCCCGTCGACTAGCAGCCCTTATCCAGTCGTAGTGTTCAGCCGACATCAGTACGAACGCGCGCCGGCCATGGCGTGTGATCTCGACAGGCTCGCAGCGAGCGTATCGCCGAAACGCATCGAATTCGCGTCGGAACTTGAAAATTGTCGTCGTGGTCATGGTGGTTGTCCAGTATTTTGATCGTTCGCATGGCATGCCCAATGCCGGTGTTGTAGCGGCAAGCCGGCAATTGCTGAACCCGATCTTTGCCGAGGCTGGGCTCTGTCGCGGAATGAGCAGTTATGGAATTAATGCTTTTGGCGCGAAGCGGGCATACGCCGAAGCGGTGAGGTCCGATAATGGGATGGACCGGCTGCTTCCCCCCGCGGGGATAGTCTGCTAGGACTGTAC
>JAJYAH010000802.1 GCA_021779635.1 Pseudomonadota bacterium
TTGGAAACTCGTCGACGAACTCGATATAGCGCGGGATCTTGTTGTGGGCGATCTGCCCCTGGCAGAATCCGCGGATCTCGTCGGCGGTCAGGATCTCGCCGGCGCGCACCCTGATCCAGGCGCAGAGTTCCTCGCCGTAGCGATGGTCGGCGACGCCGAAAATCTGGACATCCTGAATCTTCGGATGGCGGTAAAGAAATTCCTCGATCTCCCGAGGGTAGAGGTTTTCGCCGCCGCGGATCACCATGTCCTTGATGCGGCCGACGATGTTGCAATAGCCCTGCTCGTCGATGACGGCGAGATCGCCGGTATGCATCCAGCCATTGGCATCCACGACATCGGCGGTCTTTTCAGGCTCGTCCCAGTACCCCAGCATGACGCTGTAGCCGCGGGTGCATAATTCGCCGGACACGCCGCGCGGTACGACATGGCCTTCGAGGTCGACGATCTTGACCTCGACATGCGGATGAACGCGTCCGACCGTCGACACCCGGCGCTCCAGCGGATCGTCCGTGGCGCTTTGGAAGCTGGCCGGGCTGGTCTCCGTCATGCCGTAGCCGATGGTCACCTCGCGCATGTTCATCTGTTCATTGACGCGCCGCATGATCTCGACCGGGCAGGGCGCGCCAGCCATCATGCCGGTCCGCAGCGACGACAGATCGAATTTGGCGAAGTCTGGATGGTCGAGTTCGGCGATGAACATGGTCGGGACACCATAGAGCGTCGTGCATCGTTCCTGCTCGACGGTCTGCAGCGTTGCCAAGGCATCGAAACCTTCCCCGGGATAGACCATGGTCGCGCCGGAGGTGAGGGCAGCGAGATTGCCGATCACCATGCCGAAGCAGTGGTAGAGCGGAACGGGAATGCAGATGCGGTCCTGTTCGGTCAGGCGCATCGTGCGGCCGAGGAAATAGCCGTTATTGAGAATATTGTGATGCGTCAGCGTGACGCCCTTGGGCGATCCGGTGGTGCCGCTGGTAAACTGGATATTAATGGGATCGTCGAACTGAAGCATCCCGGCGAGCGTAGCGAGCGCGTGGTGGTGGCGTGAGCCGCCCATCCGCGCAACCTCTTCGAACGGGATCGTGCCGGGACAGGCCGGGCCGCCGATCTGGATCACGGCGCGCAACTGCGGCAGGCGCGCCGCGTGCAGGTCGCCCGGAGAGGCTGTCGCGAGTTCAGGCAGCAGCACGTTCAGCATCTCCATGTAGTTGGAGGTCTTGAACGCGGTGGCCGTGACGAGCGCGGCGCATCCGACCTTGGCCAGCGCGAATTCGAGCTCGCTCAGGCGATAGGCGGGATTGATCGTGACCAGGATGAGCCCCGCCTTGGCGGCGGCAAATTGCGTCAGCGTCCATTCCGGCCGGTTCAGCGACCAGATGCCGATCCGCGCGCCAGGTTCGAGGCCGAGTGCAAGAAAACCCGCAGCCAGCGCCTCGACCCGCTCCGCCAATTCCCGCCAGGTCCACCGGACGCCGTGGCTCGGTGAAACCAGCGCCTCGCGATCGGCCCAGCGCTGGGCGGCCCGGTCGAGGCTGCGCCCGATGGTGTCGCCGAGCAGCGGCGCATCGGCGACGCCGCAGACATAGCTAATGGGTTTTTCCGTCAAGGCTGCTCCTCCATGCGTCGAAGCATGTTTCAGGGGACATCGAGCGCGAGGTTTGGAGATGTAAGGCAAGAAAGGCAACGCCGGAAGGCAGCCTTTCGGGCTATTTCCCGGCGCGGCCGGATCGACCGCGCCGGGAAAGCCGAAGCCGGCTACGCCGCCTTCTGGCCCGCGTCGAGCCCGGCATAGACGCCGCGCTCGAAGCCCACAAACGCTTCCAGGCACTTTTGGTCCGCGAACGGCAACACCTGCATCAGGATCACGCCGGCGATGTCGCGCGACGGATCGATCCAGTAATAGGTGTTGGCGAGGCCCGCCCAGGCGAGGCTGCCGGGGCTGCGGCCTTCCGGCGTCTTGGCGGTGTTGATCAGGAAGCTGAGCCCCCATTTCTTCGCCATGTCGGGATAGAGATCGACATCGTTGGTCGCAAACGCAACCGCCGAGGTCATCTTGGTCATGTTGAGTTCGCCGATGTGGTTCTCTCCCATGGTCGCGACGGTCTCGGCCTTCAGCACCTGGTTGCCGTTGCCGCGACCCTTGTTGAGGATCATCTGGGTGAATTTGACGTAGTCGCCCGCGGTGCCGTAGAGGCCGCCGCCGCCCATGTGAAATTCCGGATTCTGCTCGAGTTCGAACGGGATCGGCGCCAGCGATCCATCCTCGCCGCGCGAATGCATGCCGACCAGCCGCTTGCGCTGAGCCTCGCCGATCTTGAAGCCGGTGTCGGTCATGCCGAGCGGCGCGAACATGTGGTCGCGCAGATAGGCGTCGAGCTTCTGGCCGCTGGCCGCTTCCACCGCCTTGCCGACGAAATCGATATTGGTGCCGTATTCCCAGCGCGTGCCCGGGTCGTTCATGATCGGCGTCTTCAAGGCGGCGTTGGCGCAGGAGATGACGCCGGGTGTGCCGGTCTTCTCCAGATATTTTACCATGTCGCCGTTCCACATGTCGTAGGCGAAGCCCGCGGTGTGGGTCATCAGATGGCGCAGCGTGATCGGCTTCTTCGCGGGCCGAAGTTTTGGTTCGCCGTTGGCATCGAAGCCCTCGAGCACCTGGGGTGCGGCGAGATCCGGCAGCACCTTGCCGATCGGCTCGTCGAGCGAGAGCTTGCCCTGCTCGATCAGCTGCATGCCGGCCGCCGAGGTGATCGCCTTCGTCATCGAGGCGATCCAGAACACGCTGTCGACCGTCATGGCGTCGTCCTTGGACAGGTCGCGTTTGCCGAACGCGCCCTGATAGATCACCTCCTTTGCCGTCGCGGCCATTGCGACCACGCCGGGAATCTCCTTGGCTTCGCTTTTCTGGCGCAGCACCTGATCGATCTGAGCTTTGCTCTGCATGGGGTCTCCTCCTGGTTTATTTTTTGAAGTTCGCGATCTTCCTACCGGTCGCGGCCGCCCGCAAGCGTGGGTAGATCGCCGAGACGCGACGGTCGCGTGCTCGTGATCATCGGCCGTAATCGGCGGAGGATCGAATTCTGGCGGCGGCGCGGCGAAACGGCAACATGGGCCACAATTTGCGGTGAATTGGCCCGCAATGTCGGTGACCGCTCTGGACATCCGCGGTATCGTGACCGGAGCCGGACAGGCGGCCGCGATGGTTGTGCTAAGGTATTCCGATTGCAGCGAAAACGCCGCTTCTGAACCGATGAATTCAAGACAAATGATTGTCGTGCAAGACAGTGGAAGGCGTGACAAATGATTTCGACCTGGAGCGAATGGAAACGGTATCCGCGGGCAGCGCGGGGCGAAAATATCGAGGCGCCGATCAGCCCCGGTCTCTATGAGGTCCGTTTCGCCGGAAGCGGCGCACTGCACTCGTTCGACGCGGTCGATAACGTCGCCCAGGCCCTCTCGATGCTGGCGGTGTCGTCGAAATCATGGTTCACCCGCCGCGAACCCATCGAAATGCCGGACCTCGAATATCGCACCTGTGCGACTTCGTCCAAGGCGGACGCCAAGGACGCAGCCGAACGCATGATCGGCCGCCGCGAAACCTATATGAGCGGCGCGGCCTGAACGCCGTCCCCGCAACTGTGTCGGATG
>JAJYAH010000803.1 GCA_021779635.1 Pseudomonadota bacterium
CTATAATGTCGACGGGTGATTTCAGTCCAGACCATCGTGCTCTCCCTCGAATCTTTGCAAATCCGAAGGAATCACAACTGGCTGAAATCACTCAGCTTCTTTTTCAGTCCGGCTCTTAGGCAATCGTTGGACAACATTGGCGTTGGATGCGAGATGTCGCTCGAGCCGCTCGGCCAGCCACTTCGTTTGCTGCTTCTCTGTTTGGCCGGATTCGGGATATTGGCCCCGATCAATTCCATATCGAAGCAACTCGGGAAAAGTAATTCCCGGTTTGATAGCGGGAGCCGTAGCGGAGTAAATTTCCTTATAGGCGTCGTTGCAGGCGACCAAGCGATCATTGTTATCAAAAATGACAAATCCATCGGGTATCGCACCGACGGCTTCAGTCAGAACTTCCTGTGCCAGCTTACGCGCCGTAATGTCGGAAAATGACGTTACGACCGACGTCGGTTGAGTGTTTCCATCGGCAAAAATCGGGACCGAATTGATCGAGATCCACGTAATGGAGCCGTTATCACTTCGTAACCCCATGATAACGTCACGCTGCGGCTGGCCCATTTCAAGCGCCACCATCG
Source organism: Pseudomonadota bacterium (assembly GCA_021779635.1). The sequence continues at coordinate 576 of JAJYAH010000803.1, forward strand.
CCGGGTGTTCAATTCCTGGAAAATCACAGCCGTCTTCATGGATAGTCTGCAGGCACAGATCGCCTGAGGTTGCGCCTGATAGATCGTCACGACTGATGCCGAGAATTTTCTCGGCTGCGGGATTGCAGGAAACAATCCGACCTTTTAGATCTTGGACGACCACGCCTTCGCTGAGCGCCGTCAAGGTCGAGCGCAGTAGCGTTTCGCTCTTCAGAAGGGCCGTTTCAGTCCGCTTTCGCTCAGTGATATCCTCATGCGTGGCAACCCATCCGCCATCAGGCACAAGCCGGTGCGTTACCTGGATCGAGCGTCCATCCGGAGCATTGACGATGATGCTTTCGCCGCGCGCAACATGCTCCAAAATACGAGAACAATGTTCGTCGACATCACCTTGAAGCGAACCAACCTCGTTCCGATCTGCTATCAGATCGCGAAAACTGCAACCTGGCTTCACCACATCTGGTGACAACCCGTACATCTCAATATATCGCTGGTTGCAAACGATGAGCCGCTTGGATTGATCAAACAGCGTCAGGCCGTGCGTCATATTGTCGACAGCGGTATTGAGGCGCTGCTTTTCCAACGTCAGCCGCCTTTGCGATGACTGGTGTTGCTGCGACAGCCGCCGAACGATAAGGGTCAGAATGACGCTTATAACCATCGCGGACAGGCCGGCAATGGCAATTAAAAACTTGGTCTGGACTCGCCAATCGGCGAGCGCAGACGCTGTAGTCGTTGTCGCTACGACGGATAGGGGAAATCGACCCAAGCTCTGTATGGCGACCAGTCGCTGCTGACCGTCGACGGGACTGATCAGCTGCGTGGTGCCGTGGTCTGAGTTCAACAAGTTCGCCGGAGGGGTTGAGCCTGTTTTAAAATTCTTGCCGATGATCTCTTCGACGTGAGGAAAGCGCGCCAGCAATGCTCCATCGTGATGATGCATGACAATTGCTGCGTCTTTTCCCAGTGCAACTAACGAAAAGAAATTCTCAAATGTTGCCGGTGCGATTGCTCGCGAAATGACACCTAGAAATTCGCCATTCAGTCCAATTACTTTGCGGGCGATGACAGCTTTCCACCCCTCGGAAAAGCGGCTACGCACCAGTTCGATCTGGTGCTGGGCGGGCTCTGAGCTCGATTTGAGGGCTTTAAAATAGGCGCGATCGGAAATGTTGACGACTGGAACGGCCGGCACTACTGACGAATTGATTAGGAATCCCTCTACGTCATAAACGTTGATGCGAGCGATTTCTGAAGTCCCACTGACCTTAGCTTTCATCAACAAGTGCATTTCGGGAGTGGACATCTGCCGCTTGAAATCGTCAGGCGACGCTATGCCGGCCAGATGTATTTGTTCGATAAGGTCATCTACGGGAGCTTCAACATCGTCTAACTGTTGATCAAAGTGTCGGGCAAGCAGCAGCACCGTATTTTCCAACTCGCGTTTGCTGTTTTCAAGCGAACGCTCGCGGAAATTACTGATCATTACCACGGTGCCGATTGCGATTGCCGCAATCAGCAGAAACCCGCAACCGACAAGCCAACGAATTGGATCGCGGCGGCTAGGCAACTTGTTATTGATTAAATCGGTTGTTTTCGCCGCTTCCGGACGAAAGTGTTTGGCCGACAGATGCTTCTGCATTTTCATTCCCCGGCGGACTTGGATACAATCCAAGTGTGGAGTTCACGTTAGTGATATCGGTTATCAAAGCGTTAATAACGGAAGCCAGTTCGTTGCCAGAGCCGTGTCTCTTTATGGCTGACCCAAAGATGGGGTAATTGGCCGGCCCAGCGTGTGGATACCCATCTCGATCAATGAGTACGGCTCTTTTTTGGTCGAGCACACTTCTCGGACGATGAAGCGGAAAATGCGCTTCCGCTCAGCCGCCGAAGTGGTGGAGGCGTGCCAGATTCTTGGTAGAATTTCGCCCAGAGATTGCAGCCCCGCACGATCCGTATCGCTGATGGAGATAGGTTCTCCCGGTCGCGACCGTGCATGGACTGCGTCATACTGACGCCGTGCCGGTTCGGCCTCGTATCGGACCCGCTCTCGCTGGAGCGTCCATTGCCGTTCGAGTTGCCGGCTCTCTTCCTCCAACTCCCCCAATGCCGCGAGTGCGATCGCAATTCGATCGGGTGCAAGGGCCTCAAGGAGCACGCCCTCGACCAGTTCATCCACCGCCAGGGCGCGGACCTTCTGGCACAGAGCGCCGCCTCGCTGGCTCTTGTCGGCTCGGCAGCAGTATCGGCATTCGGCCCTGTGTACCTCAATGCGACGCCCGCAGCGCCGGCAAATAGCGATGCCCTGCAGCTGTCAATCGGCCCTTTAATTGCAGATTGTTGTCAAGCGCCATTAAGATCACTTCCAGCAAAGCTGGTAGCGCTCGCCCCGTCGGAACTGTAGGGGTTGTGGAGACGGGGCGAGCGCGGTTGGCATATGATTGCCATCTCAGTATTGGATCGATCAGCCTTCGCCGGAAAATCCCAACGCGGGTGATGCCATCGCTGGGATCATGGTCCTTTCCGAGGTCGCCAGGCGCCTCATGATGATGTCCGGGTCGGGTGCCTCAACGTGTACAGCGGCGTACGGACGAGCCGCCACCAGCCGATTGACCGAGGTCACCACGACCACCGTCCCAGCGGGACATCGCCAGCCCGGCGGACCGGGCCAGGAAATTTCAGGATGCGTTCAGGCCGGCTTTGCGCCGCCCCAGTCGAACGACGTGCCGTCGACCCAGATGCAGTGAAGAATGACGGCGATCTTGCGGGCAATGGCGACCTTCGCCTTCTTCATACCTATCCGTTTTGCGAGCTTCATAGACCTTAAGGGAGGACCATTTTCGGTCCGATAAAGCAGAACGGTCGCCGCCTCGAACAGGTAAGTTCGGAGAAGGCGGTCGCCCCATCGCGATATCTTGCCAGTTATGTCAGTTTCCCCAGATTGGTTGCGCTGAGGTGTAAGGCCGAGATAGGCGCCGACTGTCGAGGCCGATCGGAAGCGGGACGGGTCATCAATCGTATGGCGAAACGTTAGGGCCGTCACCACTCCGACAC
>JAJYAH010000804.1 GCA_021779635.1 Pseudomonadota bacterium
CCGAGATAGGCAAGTGCGGCATCCCGCAAATCGTGGGCCACGAAGGCGAGCAGCCCGAGCACCACGACAGCGGCAAGCCCGTGCCTGGCGATGTCGCTGACGGTGCGATATCCGCTGCGGAAATACACGATCAGAATCGTGGCAACGGCCAGGGCGGCTGCGACGCCGGCCGCGCCGGACATCAGGATGCCGGACCAGCTGCCCGGACGGTCGTCGATCGGCAGGCCGGTGCTCTCGGCGGCCGCCTTGAGGAACGAGACCACGGGCCGGGCAACTCCGGCCCAATCGGCCATGCCACTGGAGAAAGAGGAAATCAGGTTCATCACAATATCTCGCGGGTGCGTTGAAACCGATTCGAGACTGAAAACACGGAACCGCTGCCAGTTGGTCATCGGACCGGAGGGTGTGGTTCAACGCCGCCGGTCGGGACTTCCGGGATTTATTGTCACAGCCAGGTGAGGTCGTTATAGCGGGGGCTCGCGCGCGGGGACGCGGGAAGACTTGCGGGAGAATTCCAGTGTCCATTCAAGCGGTTTTGCTGCCGGTCTTTGTTCTCATGGGCCTCACCTTCGGGCTGCTGTTGTGGACGAGCGGAGCGCGCCGGGGTGCGCCCGCTGGCGGCGAGGCCAAGGTCCGGGATATCGAGATGCCGCTGCTGTTCTATATCCTGATCGCGTTGGCGCTCCCGATCCGCCATGCCGACCTGGTGATCGTGCTGTTGTCATGGGTGTTCGTGGTCACGCGTTTTGCCCATGCCGGAATCTTCGTGACCTCCAACAACGTCCAGCAGAGTTCGATGGCATGGTTTGCCAGCGTGCTAGTGCTGTTCGCGATGTGGCTGTATTTCGCGCTGAAGATCCTGTTGTTGATCTGATCGCTCCTTCGCTCTCGAACCGAAAGCTTTGAATGACCCCCGCAGCGCGGCTCTCCGCGGCCATCGAATTGATCGAGACTATCGACACCCAGCGCGTTCCGGCGGCGAAGGCGCTGAAGGAATGGGGCACCGCGCATCGCTATGCCGGCTCGGGCGATCGTGCCGCGATCTCCGGCCTGATCTGGGACGTGCTGCGGCGGCGCGCATCGAGCGCGTGGATCATGGACGACGATACGCCGCGTGCCCGCGTGCTCGGCATGCTCCGGCTCGAACGCCATCTCGACGTCGACGCCATCGCCGCCTTGTGCGACGGCGGCCGTTTCGCGCCAGAGCCGCTGACGGATCGCGAGCGCGCAGCGCTGGTTTCGCGATCGCTTGCCGATGCGCCGCCGCATATCGCGGGCGATTATCCGGAATGGCTCGATGGATATCTGGCGCAGGTTTTCGGCGATGACCGGGTCGCCGAGGCGGTCGCGATGGCGAGCCGGGCGCCGCTCGATCTGCGCGTCAACACCCTGACGGCGAAGCGCGAGAAGATACTTGGATCGACCGCGCATCTCGGCACCATGCCGACGCCATGGTCGCCGATCGGCCTGCGCATCGAGCTTGGCGCCGACGCGCGCAACCCCGGCATTCATGCCGAGGAAGATTTCATCAAGGGCGCGATCGAGGTGCAGGACGAAGGCTCGCAGCTCGCCGCCTTGTTATCGGCGGCGAAACCGGGCCAGCAGGTGATCGATCTCTGCGCCGGCGCCGGCGGCAAGACCCTGGCGCTGGCGGCGATGATGCAGGGCAAGGGCCGCCTGATCGCGACCGACCACGACAAGCGGCAACTGGCGCCGATCTATGAGCGGCTGTCCCGCGCCGGCGTGCATAATTGCGACGTGCGGACGCCGAAGGGCCCGAACGATACGCTGGCCGATATCCACGCTTCGGCCGATCTCGTGCTGATCGATGCGCCCTGCACGGGAACCGGCACCTGGCGGCGCAACCCGGACGCCAAATGGCGGATGCGCCCCGGCGCGCTCGAGGTGCGGCTCAAGGACCAGGTTGAGGTGCTCGATCGCGCCGCCGCCCTGGTCAAGCCGGGCGGGCGGATCGCCTATATCACCTGCTCGGTGCTGCCGCCGGAAAACAGCGAGCAAATCCGCGGCTTTGTCGCCCGCCATCCGGAATTCGCGGTGGTGCCGCCGGAGCAGACCGCAACCGTGCTGTGGGACAAGGCGGACGATTTTCTCGCCGCCACACTGCCGTCCCCGGAAGGACTGCTGATGACGCCGCGCCGCACCGGAACGGACGGGTTTTTCGTGAGCGTGCTGAAAAGGCAGGCAGCGTAATGGCCGTCATTCCGGGGCGAAGCATCGAACCCGGAATCTCGAGATTCCGGGTCTGGTGCTAACGCACCATCCCGGAATGACGTCGTATCCCCAGCAAGCCAGTCCGCGCGGTTTTTCAGGGTTGCCCGGCTTCCCCGCGTCGCGTAATTGCTTGCCATGATCCCAGCCCAGCCTATCAGCGAGTCGACGCCTTCGGTGGCCTCGGCCACTTCTGTGGCCTCGGCGCATGACAAGATTTTGATCGTCGATTTCGGCAGCCAGGTGACGCAATTGATCGCGCGCCGGGTGCGCGAGGAGGGCGTCTATTCCGAGATCGTGCCGTTCCAGAAGGCCGAAGCAGCCTTCGCGCAGATGAAGCCGAAGGCGGTGATCCTCTCCGGCGGGCCGGAATCGGTCCACGAGGAAGGCTCGCCGCGCGCGCCGCAGGCGATTTTCGACTCCGGCGTGCCGGTGCTCGGCATCTGCTACGGCCAGATGACCATGGCGGCCCAGCTCGGCGGCAATGTCGAGGGCGGCCATCACAGGGAATTCGGCCGCGCCGATCTCGAGGTCAAGGCCGCCAGCCAATTGTTCGATTCCACCTGGGGCATGGGTGAAAAGCATCCGGTCTGGATGAGCCATGGCGACCGCATCACCAAAATGCCGCCGGGCTTTGTCGTCGCCGGCACGTCCGCCAATGCGCCGTTCGCGGTGATCCAGGACGAGACCCGGAAATATTACGGGCTGATGTTCCATCCCGAAGTCGTCCACACCCCGGACGGGGCAAAACTGATCCGCAATTTCGTGCGCAAGGTCGCAGGCCTCACCGGCGACTGGACCATGCGCGCGTTCCGCGAGGAAGCGATCGAGAAGATCCGCGCCCAGGTCGGCAAGGGCAGGGTGATCTGCGGCCTGTCCGGCGGCGTCGATTCCGCCGTCGCGGCGGTGCTGATCCACGAGGCGATCGGCGATCAGCTCACTTGCGTGTTTGTCGATCACGGCCTGCTGCGCAAGGACGAAGGCAAGACCGTGGTCGACTTGTTCCGGCACCACTACAACATTCCATTGGTGCATGTGGACGCCTCGAAGCAATTTTTGGGCGAGCTCGCCGGGGTCACCGATCCCGAACTGAAGCGCAAGACCATCGGACGCCTGTTCATCGATGTGTTCGACGCCGAGGCCAAGAAGATTGGCGGCGCTGAGTTTCTCGCGCAGGGCACGCTCTACCCCGATGTGATCGAGAGCGTGTCGTTCACCGGCGGACCGTCAGTCACCATCAAGTCGCACCACAATGTCGGCGGCCTGCCCGAGCGCATGAACATGAAGCTGGTCGAGCCGCTGCGCGAATTGTTCAAGGACGAGGTGCGGGTGCTCGGCCGCGAACTGGGCCTGCCGGAAATCTTCGTCGGCCGGCATCCGTTTCCGGGACCGGGCCT
>JAJYAH010000076.1:0-1010 GCA_021779635.1 Pseudomonadota bacterium
TTCCGATCTGGGTGAGTGGGTTGTTGAAGCCGTCGTAACATCCGCGACGCCCCCTCACCCGACGCGGCGCGCTTCGCTCGCCGCGCCACCCTCTCCCCGCGCGCGGGGCGAGGGAAGAAGCAGCGGCGGCCTGCACACCCTCTATATCTCGCCGCTGAAGGCGCTCGCGGTCGACATCGCGCGCAATCTGGAAACGCCGATCGCCGAAATGGGACTACCGATCAAGGTCGAGACCCGCACCGGCGACACGCCGGTGTCGCGGCGGCAGCGGCAGCGGCGCTATCCGCCGAATATCCTGCTCACCACGCCCGAACAACTGGCGCTGCTGCTGTCGTCCGACGACGCGCCGTTCCTGTTTTCGTCCTTGAAGCGCATCGTGCTCGACGAGTTGCACGCGCTGGTGACCTCCAAGCGCGGCGATCTGTTGTCGCTTGGTTTGGCGCGGCTCTGGCGGCTGGCGCCGCAAATTCGGGCGATCGGATTGTCGGCCACCGTCGCCGCGCCGGAATCGCTGGCGCGGTTTCTGGTGCCGCAGCGCGGTGGGCTCAGCGAGGCGGCCGATATCGTGATCGCCGGCGGTGCCGCGGCGCCGATCGTCGAAATGCTCGACACCAGGGAAAGATTGCCCTGGGCCGGCCACAGCGCGCGCCATGCGCTCCCGGAGGTCTACGACCTGATCAAGCGCAACAACACCACGCTGGTTTTCGTCAACACCCGCAGCCAGGCCGAGATGCTGTTTCAGGACCTGTGGCGCATGAACGACGATGGCCTCGCCATCGCGCTGCATCACGGCTCGCTCGATGTCGCGCAGCGCCGCAAGGTCGAGGATGCGATGGCGGCCGGAAAACTGCGCGGCGTGGTCTGCACTTCCTCGCTCGATCTCGGCGTCGACTGGGGCGACGTCGATCTCGTCATCAATATCGGCGCGCCCAAAGGTGCCTCGCGGCTGATGCAGCGGATCGGCCGCGCCAATCACCGCATCGATGAGGCCTCGCGCGCGGTGCTGGTGC
>JAJYAH010000076.1:1020-15110 GCA_021779635.1 Pseudomonadota bacterium
GGCCAACCGCTTCGAGGTGCTGGAATGCGCGGTCGCGATCGACGCGGTGGCGGAAAATGCGCAGGACACCCCGCCGCTGCGCACCGGCGCGCTGGATGTGCTGGCGCAGCATGTGCTCGGCTGCGCCTGCGGCGAACCGTTTCTGTCCGATCAGCTCTATGATGAAGTGTTGACCGCCGCACCCTATTCGGGCCTGAGCCGAACCGATTTCGATGATGTGGTCGATTTCGTCGCCACCGGCGGCTACGCGCTGAAAACCTACGAGCGCTTCGCACGCATCAAGCAGGACAAGACCGGCCGCTGGCGCGTCACCAATCCGCGGGTGCGGCAAAGCTATCGCCTCAATGTCGGCACCATCGTCGAGGAGACGATGCTGAAGGTGCGGCTGGTGCGCTCGCGGAGCGACGGTTCCGGATCACGCGGTAGCGGATCGGGATCGACCGGCGCGCTCAGGCGCGGCGGCCGGATGCTGGGCGAGATCGAGGAATATTTCATCGAAGGGCTGGTGGTCGGCGATACCTTTGTGTTCGGCGGCGAGGTCGTGCGCTACGAGCAGCTTTCCGAAGACGTTGTCTATGTCTCGCGCGCCAACGACAAGGACGCCAAGGTGCCGTCCTATATGGGTGGCAAGTTTCCGCTCTCGACCTATCTCGCCGAGCGGGTTCGAAAATTGCTCGCCGACCGGCGCGCCTGGAACGCGTTGCCGGATCAGGTGCGCGACTGGCTGTCGCTGCAGGCGCATCTGTCTGTTGTCCCCGGCGTGCGCGAACTGGTGGTGGAGACGTTTCCGCGCGCCGACAAGCATTATCTGGTCTGTTATCCCTTCGAGGGGCGGCTGGCGCATCAGACGCTCGGGATGCTGCTGACGCGGCGGCTCGAGCGGGCGCGTGCCCGGCCGCTCGGCTTTGTCGCCAATGAATATGCGCTGGCGGTGTGGGGACTTGGCGATGTGTCGTCGATGATCCGGCACGGCCGGCTCGATCTCAATGCGCTGTTCGATCCGGACATGCTGGGCGACGATCTCGAAGCGTGGCTTGCCGAATCCGCGCTGATGAAGCGCACCTTCCGCGCCTGCGCGATCATCTCCGGCCTGATTGCGCGCCGCTTCACCGGCGAGGAGAAGACCCGGCGTCAGGTGCTGTTCTCGACCGACCTGATCTACGATGTGCTGCGCAAGCACCAGCCGGATCACGTTTTGCTGCGCGCGGCGCGGGCCGATGCCGCGACCGGGCTGCTCGATATCCGGCGGCTCAGTGATATGCTCTCCCGAATCAAGGGGCGAATCACCCACAAGGAACTCGATCGCATTTCGCCGTTGGCCGTGCCGGTGATGCTGGAAATCGGCCGCGAGCAGGTTTATGGCGAAGCGTCCGACGAGTTGCTGGCAGAAGCCGCCGAGGAACTGGTCAAAGAGGCGATGTCGTAGTATAGAATGGATTTGCCGTTGAACTCCGAAGTATCAACATCGTCATGGCCGGGCATAGGCGAGCGGAAGCGACGCCGTCCTTCAGACGGCTGTGCCCGGCCATGACGAGAACTGCTGTCGGCATCGCGAGTCATTCATCGGTAAATGTCGCAGGCATCGCCCTGGTCGCCGATCTCTCCGGCGCGCTGTTCTGGGAGGAACAGAGCCTGCTGGTGGTCTCCGACCTGCATCTCGAAAAAGGTTCCAGCTTCGCCGCGCGCGGCGTGCTGCTGCCGCCCTATGACACGGTGGCGACGCTCGGCCGCCTCGCGGCGGTGATCGCGCGGCATGATCCGCGCATGGTGATTGCGCTCGGCGACAGCCTTCACGACCGCGATGCCCATGACCGGCTGTCCGCGCCGGACCGCGACGCCATCGCGGCGCTCCAGGCACGGCGCGACTGGATCTGGATATCGGGCAATCACGATCCCGCATTGCCGCCGGATCTCGGCGGCGTGGTCGCCAGCGAAGTTGCGATCGGTGGAATCGCGTTCCGTCACGAGCCGACCGGCGCCGCCGGCGAGATCGCCGGTCACCTGCATCCGAAGGCGCGGGTCTCGACCCGCGGCCGCTCGATGGAGCGGCGATGTTTTGCCTGCGACGGCGAGCGCGCCGTGATGCCGGCGTTCGGCGCCTATACCGGAGGCTTGAGCATTCGCGACGAAGCGTTCGCGAAAATATTCCAGTCGCGAGGTTTGATGGCGCATGTGCTCGGCGACAGCAGGCTGCACACGATTGCCGCCTCACGCTGTTATTGACCGATCACGTCAAGCAGCGAAATCCAGGCCTGCTGCAATCCTATCGCTTGGGCGATACGAAATGATCCTCGACGCTTGCAGTGTTTCCAGTGGCCGTGTCGGTCACCTTGATCTCGACGTCGGTGGAGTTCGGGCGATCCGCCGCGCCTGCCACCTGCACCGACAGGCGGATTTCGCGCGTCTGATCCGTTCCGACTTCGACGATCTCCGTGCCATCGGCTCCACGTTCGATGCCTGCGACGTGCAAGGCCGCGCCCGGCAAGCCGGAGACTTCCAGCCTGAATTTCCGGTCGGCGCCCTTGTTCAGAATACGCACGGTGTAGTCGTTTCGAACGCTGCCATCCGCCAGCAGCACATAGAGCGGATTGCGTTCGTGAAGCACGTTGACGCCGATGGAGCTTCGGGTCGCCAGCGCATACAGCATGATGCCGCCGACCAGCGCGATGATGCAAGCATAGAGAATCGTCCGCGCCCGGATAACGCGATAGATCGGCGGTTTGCCCGCCAGCCGCCGCTGGCCGTTGATGTCGGTATCGTAGGCGATCAGGCCTGACGGCCGGCCGATCTCGCTCATGATGGTGTCGCAGGCGTCGATGCACAGGCCGCACTGGATGCAGCCGAGCTGGATTCCATCGCGAATATCCACCCCTGTGGGGCAGACGTTGATGCATTGGTGGCAATCGATGCAGTCACCGGCCGGCTCGCCATGGTGGCGCAATTGTTCGGCTTTCTTGACGGACACTCGGGGTTCGCCGCGGTCGCGGCGATAGGTGACATTGAGCGCCCACTCGTCGGTCAGCGCGGCCTGAATCCGCGGCCACGGACACATGTAAATGCAGACCTGCTCGCGCGCATGGCCGGCAAAAGTGTAGGTGGTGGCGGTCAGAATGGCGATCCACAGATAGGCGACGAACGGCGCCTGAAACGTCGCCAGATCCTTGACCAGGGTCGGCGCATCGGCAAAGTAAAGAACCCAGGCTCCGCCGGTCCACCACGCGATCATCAGCCAAATTGCATGTTTGGTTACGGCTTGGCGGATGTGCGTGAACGTCCATCCTCGCTTGTCGCTCATGATCCGTTCGCGGCGGTCGCCTTCGACAAGGCGCTCCACTGCATAGAACAGATCCGTCCAGATCGTCTGCGGGCACATGTAGCCGCACCACACCCGGCCGGCCACGGCGTTCATCAGAAACAAGGTCATCGCGGCGATGATCAGCAGGCCGGTGAAATAGTAGACTTCCTGCGGCCAAAGCTCGATGAAGAAGAAATAGAACCGTCGATGCGGGAAATCGACAAGCACGGCCTGGCTGGGCAGGCCAGGTCCGCGATGCCAGCGAACGAAGGGCAGCAGGTAGTAGGTCGCCAAGGTGACGCCAAGGATCGCCCATTTGATGCGGCGAAACTTGCCTCGGACGGCCTGCGGATACACCTTCTTGCGGGCCGCGTAGAGGGGACCTTCTATGATGGTTTCGTTCATGGCGGCCGACAATCCAGCTATTCACGCAAACCGTGCGGGGCTCGAGGCGATCTTCAGTAAACCGTGTGCGGAGTTCTCGCTTTGCGATAGCTCAAGCAACGGCCTGCACGGCCGATCATGAAAACGCGTTGCCGCCTCGCAGGCCGAGCTTCCTGAACACGATCGCGGCCGGACAAAATCCGGTGAACGCCGACTGGATCATGTTCAGTCCGGCAAACGCCGTCAGCAGGTACCAATAGGGGCTGACCAGCCAGCCGAGCGCGAGGCCGAGCAGCACCACACATCCGGCGAAGGTAAGAACGGCTTTATCGATATTCATGACGTGTTCCTTTGTCTTGGTTCAAAAATCATTGGGCCCGGGCGAGCCCGGTCATTGTCCATGCGACGATGGCCTTGGCGTCCATCGCTCCTGACGTTCGCGCAATCTCGCGGCCGCCCTGCATCAATAGAAGTGTCGGGATGCCGCTGATCGCCAGGCGCGACGAGACCGAGGGCGCGGTATCGGCGTTCAATTTCAGCAGGCGAACCCGGGGTTCAAGCTCCCGGGCGGCGCGTTCGAACATCGGCGCCATCGCGCGGCAGGGACCGCACCACGGCGCCCAGACATCGACGAGAACCGGGATGTCGCTGTGCGCCACGTGGCGGCCGAAACCCGCTTCGTCGACCTCGATCGGATGGCCGCCGAAGATAGGCTGGTGGCACGATCCGCACCGCGCGGCGGTCAGAGTCCGTTCGGCGGGCAGCCGGTTGATCTTCCCGCAATGCCCACAGACGATTTGGTGGCTCGCGCTCATGTCCCCGTCTTGACCTCCTTGATCTTCGCGATGTTGAGCTTGTCCAGCAGGAAACGCTCGTAGAACGGCTCGCTTTCGCCGCGGCGGATTTTGCGCAGGAAGTATTTCTCGAAGGCGACCTTGGCGAGATGAACCCATTCGCCCTTGGAGGACCAGTTGACGTTGCGGGGAGGGATCTGCGGCTGTGCCAGGAAGGCGACGCCGGAATCGCCAAAGTCGGCAAGACAGATCGCGTTCCAGGTCGGTTGTGCCGACGGTGTCTGGCCTCGCAGCAGCGAGCCGATGTTCATGGCCGTCGCGGTGACCATCGACTCGATCATGAATCCGGTCTTCGGCACGCCGACCGGAACCGGGGTCGCGCCGACCGGTGCGATCGCCACGCAAACTCCGATCGCAAAGATATTTGGAAACGCCGGATTGCGCTGGTGCTTGTCGACAACGACAAAGCCACGGGGGTTGGTGAGCTTCTCGATGCCCCTGACGGCACCGACGCCGCGGAATGCGGGCAGCATCATCGAATAGGAGAACGGCAGCTCGTGAGTCTTCCGGACCGAACCGTCGTCCGCTATCTCCTCGACCGACATCTTTCCCGGCTCGACATTCTTGACGCGGGCGTTGGTGATCCATTTGACATGCTTCTCGCGCATCTCGCTTTCAAGCAGGCCCTTGGTGTCGCCGACGCCGTCAAGCCCGAGATGTCCGATATAGGGCTCGGAAGTGACGAAGGTCATCGGCACACGGTCGCGCAGCTTGCGCCGGCGCAACTCGGTTTCCAGGATGAACAGGAATTCGTAGGCCGGACCGAAGCACGACGCTCCCTGGACGGCGCCGATCACGACCGGTCCCGGATTGGCCGCGAGCTTCTCGAATGCTTCCTTGGCGTGCGTGGCGTGATCGACATGGCAGATCGATTGCGTATTGCCGTCCGGCCCGAGCCCCGGAATCTCGTCGAAGGCAAGCTCCGGACCGGTGGCGACGACCAGATAATCGTAATCGATCGATGCGCCGTCGGCGAGCTCGACGCGGTTTTCCGCCGGATGTACGCGTTGCGCACCTTGTGTCAGCAGGCGAATGCCCTTGCGCTTCATGATATCGACCAGGTCGATTTCAATATCGCCGCGCTTGCGCCAGCCGATCGCCACCCAGGGATTGGAGGGTACGAAGTGATAGACCGGCCCTTGCGATATCACGGTCAGGCGGTCGTCCTTTCTCAATTGCGGCAGCAATTCATAGGCCATCAGCGTTCCGCTGAGACCGGCTCCGATAACAACAACTTCCGCCATGATAGCCTCCGTTTCCTGCGTTCCTGGGTGCGGTTGCGCCAATTTGAACCTGGCTTGTTCTACCGTGCGTGTTGACTATATATTCGAACTATCGTATATACGCAAGTATGAAAATAGATATTGCAGCCATGGAATCTGCCGCCGATCAGGCGAGCGATCTGTTGAAGTCACTCTCCAACCGTCACCGGTTGCTGATTATCTGCCAGCTGATCGACGGCGAGCGATCGGTCGGCGATCTCGCCGGGTTCCTGAAGCTTCGCGATTCCACGGTGTCACAGCATCTTGCTCTCCTTCGCAAAGATGGCTTGGTGTCCGCGCGACGCGATGCCCAGACGATTTACTACTCGATCGCAAGCGATCCCGCGCGCGAACTTCTAAAGACGCTTTATCAAGTCTATTGCGCGCCCCCGAAAGTCTCGAAGGCCAAGCGTAAATTATGAAGACGTGCGCGACAGCACCTTGAGGCAGGTCAATATCCTCGTAATGAACTTCAATGAAATGTCGCAACAAATGCCGCGGGTGCGGCGTGGAATGGGCATACCGATGCGCAGATTGATTCTATCGAGCCTGGTCGTGGTTGCGGCATTGGGCGCGGTTCCCGCGGACGCGGAAGTCCTCACCGTCGCATCGAGGTCGGTGGCCGACGAGAAGGCGGTGTTTGCCACGGTCGAGAGCATCAGCGTGGTGCCGGCGCGCGGGCGAATCGGCGGCACCGTCGTCCAGCTCAACGTCAGGGAAGGCGATTCGGTCACGAGCGGCCAGGCGATTGCAGCCATCGGCGACGAGAAGCTCGCTTTGCAGATGAAGTCGCTCGATGCGCAGATCGGTGCGTTGCAGGCGCAGTCGGACCAGGCGCAAATCGATTTTACGCGAACCGAAGGGCTGGTGGACCGCGGCATACTTCCGCGCGTCAAACTGGACGAGGCCCGGACCGCCCTCAATGTCGCGGAAAACGGGCTGCGAGCGAAGACTGCCGAGCGAGCGGTGGTCCAGCAGCAGTTCACCGAAGGCCAGGTGCTTGCGCCCGCCGGCGGACGCGTGTTGAAGAAGCTGGTGGCGATGGGTTCCGTCGTGCTGCCTGGCGACCCCATTGCGATGATCGCGCAACAGGATTTCAAGCTGCGCCTGCGGGTGCCGGAACGCCACGCCCGCTTTCTGAAAGCCGGCGACAAGATCCGCGTCGACGGCGCCGAGTTCGGCGACCAGACCTCCAAGTCGGGCGTGATCGATCTGGTCTATCCGCAGATCGAGGATGGCCGCGTCATAGCCGATGCCACGGTTGCAGGGCTTGGGGAGTATTTCGTCGGCGATCGCCTCAGGGTCTGGATTTCGGGCGGAACGCGGACGGCCTTCGTGATCCCGTCGAGCTATGTGACGACCCGCTTCGGCATCGACTACGTCCATATCCGCCAGGCCGGGCGCACCATCGACGTGCCGGTGCAGCGCGGCCGCGATTTGCCTTCTCCTGACCTTCCCAGCGGCCTTGAAATCCTGTCAGGCCTTCGCGTTGGTGACCAACTGGTGCAACCTTGAATCTCGGCTTGTCGGGACGGCTCACCCGGGCGACCATCAATTCGCCGCTGACGCCGCTGTTTCTGCTCGCGTCGCTGGTCGTCGGCCTGATCGCCGTCGTCGTCATCCCGCGCGAGGAAGAGCCCCAGATCAGCGTTCCCATGGTCGACATCCGCGTCAACGCGGACGGACTGCGCGGGCCCGATGCAGTTGAGCTCGTCACCAAGCCTCTCGAGGCGATCGTCAAGGGCATCGATGGCGTGGAGCATGTCTACAGCCAGACCGAAGACGATCGCGTCATGGTCACCGCGCGCTTCCTGGTCGGAACGAAGTCCGATGACGCGATCCTGCGGGTTCATGAGAAGATCCGGGCCAATCTGGACCGGATCCCGGTTGGCATTCCGGAGCCCCTGATCGTTGGCCGAGGCATCAACGACGTCGCCGTCACCACGCTCACGCTTTCGCCGAAGCCGTTTGCTGCCGATCGATGGTCGGACAAAGACCTCTATGAACTCGCAGACAAATTGCGCGCCGAATTGACAAAGGTCGACAGTATCGGCCTGACTTACATCTCCGGCGGCGGAGCCCAGCAGATCAGGGTCGAGCCCGATCCAGAGAAGCTGTCGCTGTTTGGCGTCACGCTCCAGCAACTCGTCGCCAAGGTGAAGGACGCCAATCGTTCGTTCCTGGCGGGACAGGTCCGCGACGCTGGTATCGTTCGCAGCGTCTCGGCCGGCCAGACCTTGTCGGGTATTCCCGACATTGGCCTGCTGCTGATTTCGACGCGGGACGGCCGGCCTGTTTATGTCAAGGACGTGGCCGCGGTGGTCATCGGACCGAGCGCGGCGGAGCACCGCGTCTGGAACGATGCGCCGGACGGCAAGGGCAGCTGGAACCGAGGTCCCGCGGTCACCCTGGCGCTGGCCAAGCGGGCGGGCGCCAACGCGGTGGTCGTATCCGAGGATATCGCGCACAGGCTCGACGGGCTGAAGTCACGGCTGATCCCCGATGACGTCGACGTCACGGTGACCCGCGACTATGGCGAGACAGCCAACGAGAAAGCCAACGAACTGCTGTTTCACCTCGGTCTCGCGACGATCTCGATCGTCGTTCTGATTGCGGTCGCGATCGGCTGGCGCGAGGCGCTGGTCACTCTCGTGGTGATCCCGACGACGATTCTGCTGACGCTGTTTGCCGCCAATCTGATGGGCTACACCATCAATCGCGTCAGCCTGTTCGCGCTGATTTTCTCGATCGGTATCCTGGTCGACGATGCCATCGTGGTGGTCGAGAACATCGCCCGCCATTGGGGAATGAAGGACGGGCGGCCCCGCCTGCAGGCCACGATCGAGGCGGTCGCCGAAGTCGGCAATCCAACCGTGGTCGCGACCTTGACGGTCGTCGCGGCGCTGCTGCCGATGCTGTTCGTCTCCGGACTGATGGGCCCCTACATGGCGCCGATTCCGGCCAATGCCTCCGCGGCCATGCTGTTTTCGTTCTTTGTCGCGATGGTGGTGGCGCCTTGGCTGATGCTGCGGCTGGCGCCGAAGGACGGCGCGGTTCCGGTTCACGCGGCCCATGACGAAGGCGTGCTCGGGCGCATCTATCGGCGCATCGCGACGCCGATCGTCAGCAGCAAACGCTCGGCCTGGATATTCCTGATGAGCGTCGGCGTCGCGACGTTGCTGTCGATGGCCCTGTTCGCGACGAAATCCGTGACGGTCAAATTGCTGCCGTTCGACAACAAATCCGAGATCGCGGTCATGGTCGATCTGCCGGAGGGGGCAAGCCTCGAGGACACCGAGCGCACATTGTTCGCGGCGGCGGATATTGCGCGCGGACTGCCCGAAATCACTTCGGTGCAGTCCTACGCCGGCACGCCGGCGCCCTTCAATTTCAACGGTCTCGTGCGCCACTATTATGTTCGCGAAAGACCTGAACTGGGCGAATTGCAGGTCAATCTGGCCGCGCGCGGGGATCGCAAGCGGGCAAGCCACGACATTGCGCTCGATCTGCGACAGCGCCTCAAGGTCGTCAGCGTTCCCGCAGGCACCAGCATCAAGGTCGTCGAGGTGCCGCCTGGGCCGCCGGTGCTTGCTACCCTGCTGGCTGAAATCTATGGGCCCGATGCGGCAACGCGACGGGCGGTCACCGGCGAGATCAAAAAGCTCTTCGCCGAAGTACCGTTCATCGTCGATATCGATGATTCGATCGGCGAGAAGCGGCCACGGCTGCGGCTGTCGATCGACCAGGAACGGCTTGAGTTTTTTGGTGTCGAGCAACGTGACGTCTACGACACCGTCCAGACGCTGTTCGGCGGCGTATCGATCGGCTATTCCCATCGCGGCGAAGACCGCAATCCGATCGAGATCGCGGTCAGGCTGCCGAAGCATTATCTCGCCTGGACCGAGGCCCTGGCGTCAACGCCTGTTCCCGCGAACACGCTGCCGGGCAACAAAACCGTTGTCGAACTCGGACAAGTCGTCAAGACGACCATCGAGGAGGGATCTCCGGTCATCTTCCGGCGCGACGGCCGCTTTGCCGATATGGTGATGGCCGAACTCGCTGGCCGCTTCGAGGCGCCGCTCTACGGCATGCTCGAAGTGGCCAAGCGCGTCGACGCCCACGACTGGGGCGCGTTGCCAAAGCCGGTCATCAGCCTGCACGGACAGCCGTCCGACGAGTCCCATCCGACACTATTGTGGGACGGCGAGTGGGAAATCACCTATGTGACCTTCCGCGACATGGGCGCGGCCTTTGGCGCGGCGATCCTCGGCATCTACGTGCTGGTCGTGGCCCAGTTCCGCAGCTTCAAGCTTCCGCTCGTCATCCTGACGCCGATTCCTCTCACCCTGATCGGAATTCTGGTTGGGCATTGGCTGTTGGGCGCGCCTTTCACCGCGACCTCGATGATCGGCTTCATCGCGCTCGCGGGCATCATCGTGCGCAATTCGATCCTGCTCGTTGACTTCATTCGTCACAGTGGCGGACAGGGCAAGACGCTGCGCGACGTGGTGCTGGAAGCCGGCGCCGTGCGCTTCAAGCCGATCCTCCTCACCGCGCTGGCGGCGATGATCGGCGCCGCCACCATTTTGCTCGATCCGATTTTTCAGGGCCTGGCGATCTCGCTGCTGTTCGGCCTTGCGTCCTCAACGCTGCTGACGGTCCTCGTCATCCCCGCGATTTACATTGCGCTACGCCAGCCCTCACCGCAGACATCACCCAGCAAGTAAGGAGCCCTCTCATGGAAAAGAACTATTCCGACATCACCAAGCGCATTTCCGGCGACCTGCGGAAACTGCGCCAGGACATTCCCGACACCATGAAGGCCTTCTCGGCCTTGGCGCAGGCGGCGACCCGCGAAGGCGTGCTTGACAAGAAGACCAAGGAGCTGATTGCGCTGGCGATCGGCATTGCCACGCGCTGCGACGGCTGTATCGGCTTCCATACCGAGGCGCTGGTCAAGCTGGGCGCCACGCGCCAGGAAGTGGAGGAAACACTCGGCATGGCCGTCTACATGGGCGGCGGTCCGTCGCTGATGTATGCCGCCGATGCGATATCCGCCTATGAACAATTTGAGAAGCAGCTGAACGTTGCCGCCTAGATTGATCTGAGGTCGCGGATACCCCGTCCGGAATTGGCAAACGCGCGCCAGCGTGCGACCTCCCCGGCGGGGGTCGGACAACTTGACATGGCCGCGTATGGTGCGCACCGCAATTGTTCACTCAGGGTTCATCGCGAAATAGCACAATGGACGAGATGCTAATGTTTGCGACGGTCGTCGGCCGCAAACCCGAGGAAAGGACCCAATTGGATGAGCAGAAAAATTCTTTCGATTTCGGCATTCGCCGCCTTGTTGTGCTTCGCAAGCGTTAGTGCCCAGGCCGCGGGCGGTTGTGGCCGCGGCGAACATCGCGGCGGGGATGGTCGGTGCTACGCTAACGAAGGCGTGGTCGTGGTGCCCGGTGCGGTGGTTGTTGCTCCACCGGTCGGCGTGGTTTGCGGACCAGGACTTCGCTGGCACCCTCGGCGGCACCGCTGCTGGGCCTACTGAGTCCATCAGGCGAATTGGCGGACCCTCAGCTGAAAACAAGACGATGACAGCGGCAAAGCCCATTGCCGTTGTTGCGTTCGATAGGGCGTTCCAGCGAGGCGGAACGGAAGACAGAGATGCCCAGCCGGGGGTGGGTATTCAACCGCTGGGCATCGGGTAAATCAGGCCGACTTTCGAAATCGGCACCTTTGCGACATGCCGGCCGGCCCAGCGAATGTCTGAAGTTAGGGGTGGACCGGAAGTGATCAGCGGACGCTCACGAGTCGTGGTCGCCAGCTCGCACCTGAGATCGCCTACTCTAATGCCTTTTTAGACTAAGAATATATGCGATCAGGTCGTTTGAATCGGCGCTGGAAATTATGAAGTCGGGCATATTCTCGTGGTTTGAATGAAGAAACGCATTCAAGGAAATTCCCGTGGTCGATGGCAGGTCAGCGATGCTCTGAAAGCTTGGAGGATCAGCTTTGTCGGTAAGGGTCATCGGCAGAACGCGATGGCATGAGCTGCATCGCTTCGTCGCGATCGCGCGACCAGACACTGCATCGCCAACTGACTGAGCGAGTGCTGGAAACTGTGCCGCTAAAATCGCCGCAGCGACTAAGCATGGTAGTTTCATCCAACGCACGGTAATCACCCTGTCTCTTCATGGCGGGAAGGCCGGAATTGATCGGCGCTCGTCAAACCGGCGCGTTTGACCAACCACCCCCCTCTTTTCTACCTTGGCGCAGCAAAATTCCAGCTTTATATGTCGACTCCCCGACATAACGGGCATCTGGTTTTACTCTTTACCGTCCTTTGTTGCCGGTAACTGAGGGTGTCGTGCTCCCGTCCTGCCTGCAGGGGAATCGACCATGGATAAATTCCTGCACGAAGAGAACCTGAAATTACTCCACAAACGACTGACGGAAACGACCGACGAAAAACAACGTCAGGTCCTTGAAAATCTCATTGCCGAACGCGAGACCAGTTGCCGCGAGTGGCAGCTCAAACCCGGTCGAGGATTGGCGCAATCCCGAGCCAGGGGGCGAGCGTTATGAGCGATGCGACTTCGCAGACCATATATTTTTACGATCGGCATCCCATCTCGTACGAGATCATCCTTGCGAAACTACGCGCAAGCCGTGGCCACCTCGATGGCCTGCGTCCGGAAGAATTATTTCCACATGACCAGGATCATTATGGTGGTGTTGCAGCCACGGATGAATTGGCGCGCGGGGCACAGATCGGTCATGGAACGCGCGTAGCCGATTTCTGTGCCGGTCTGGGCGGCACCGTGCGCTATCTTGCTTGCAAATATGGCGCCAATGTCACCGGTATTGAATTGACTCCGGCGCGTGTCGCAGGCGCGCAAGAGCTGACTAAACGCGTTGGTCTTCAGGAAGTCGCCCGTGTCATCGAGGGCAACGTATTGGAGACTCCACTGGCTGACGCGAGTATGGACGCCGTTGTCAGCCAAGAGGCATTTTGTCATGTGCCCGACCTGAAAAGAGCGCTTGCCGAGGCCTTTCGGATTCTAGGAAAAGACGGCAGGTTGGCGTTCACAGACTGGGTAGCCAATCACCCGCTCGCCGCCGACGATGCACAATTGATGTGGGAAGGGATGGCCATTCAGCCTCTGCGGTCAATCCCCGAATATCGCAATCTGGTCGAGAGCGTCGGTCTGAGGGTGATATCGTCAAAAGATTTGACGGAGGATTGGGAACCAATTCTGAAAGAGCGCCTGGCAATGTATCAACGGCTGCGTGAAGAAGCCCGGCAAGCTGGGACCCCAATGGGGCACGATGCGTTTCACAAGTCCTACATTCGATTTGTTGAACTGATTCAAGAGCGCAAGATGGGCGGCGTCAGGATAGTGGCGACGAAGTAGCAGGCGCGTGATTGAGGAACGCCATAGCACCAACGTCTTATTTTGACCCAGACGGCGTGAGAGCCCCATCGATGCCGTGATTCCCTTTCTGAATCGCGGTGGGGGGATCAGAGGTTTCGTTCAGAGGGCGAAGGGGTGCTTCGTTCAGGCATTGCGCATCAGGTTGGCCAGGCGCAAAAAGCCACGGTCCATGACGGCGCGCATGTCGGCCGGCAGCCCGCATTCGTCCATCGCGCGACGCATGCAGATCATCCATTCGTCACGCTCGACGTCGCCGATCGCATAAGGACGATGCGCCGACATGATGCAGCGGTGCTCGGGCCGTTTGAAATAGAGCGGCGGCCCACCGAGCCAGCCGCTCAGGAACTCGAACAGAAGCTGGCGGATCGGAGCCAGATCCCGACCGTGCATAGCGCGGATGCGGGCGGCGCCGGGATCGGTGTCCAGGATCTCGTAGAAGCGGTCGGCCAGCCGCCTTACCGTCGCCTCGCCGCCGATTTGTTCATACGGCGTTACTTCGATTTTTGGGGGGTCAGCTGTCGATTTGCTGGCGGTCATCGAATCTCATCCCAATCAATGCTTGATGAGGCAACATGTCATGCCGGGATTGCGCTTTGATTTGGATCAATGGGACGGATTCCTTCGACACCACGTCATCGCCTGTTGTATTTTAGTCCGCTGCCTGAATGCATCTATCCGCTGCCTGCGGCGCCTCGGCCGCCGATTTGACATAGATCAAAACCGCTATCGCGCGATGCGCCGCGGGCGTGCACCAAATGCTTCGCCCGAAGCAACCGCAATCGCGGCTGGACGCGCGGGCAACGTCGGCCGCCGCTTCGGATTTACGGCCCCTTAAGGACGAAGAGGTATTCTTGGATCC
>JAJYAH010000077.1 GCA_021779635.1 Pseudomonadota bacterium
GGTTGGGCTTGGAAAGCTTCTTCTACAGGCAGCGATAATGGCAAAAATGACATTAATCCAAAATGGCTGATGCTCGATTGATCAGGCTGCCCTGAAGAGTCGCAAAATTATAACGAAACGTTCGGGGCCCCCTGGCATTGCGTCAGTGACGGCAAACAGCGAAACAGCATGTTTCGCTGTCGCTTCTTTCATCTTGCAGCCTGCTCGCCTAAGGGACTAGCTTTCCTGCCACCGGGCGTTTCTTTCGCGAGGAGTGCAGAGCTATGATCAATAAGGTCCGCCAATTTCTTACCTTAGACCATGCTTCATTCAGCCGCCGTGATTTTCTATCAACCTCCGCCGCGGTCGCGGGCGGTCTGGCGACTACGTCCGTCGGCTCGGGTCTTGCCCGCGCCGCTCCTCTCAAGCAAGTGCGTTTCAGCGAAGCCGTCCACAATCTCGGTTACATCAATCTTTATGTCGGTATGCGCTCGGGCATCTTCGAAAAAAACGGGCTCGACATGAAGGTGACCGCGGCCGGTGGCGACACTCAAACTTTCGCCGCGGTGCTTGGAGGTTCGGCGGATTTTGCGATCGGGGATGCCACGATGGCGCAGATTTCGCGTGAGAACGGTGGCCCAGGCGTTGTGGTCGGCACCGTCGTGCAACGAGCACATTATTTCGGCGTATCCAAAACGCTCAAGCCAATCACTGACCCGAAAGAATTCAAGGGCCTGAAGATCGTCACTTCGCCCGAACCAAACACAAATTACAGTGTCGCAAAACGGCTTTTGGAGAAGGCTGGCCTTAAGGTCGGCGTGGATGCGACGATTGTCCCAGTGAATCCGGGTACCGAAATCGCGGCCATGCTGGCGGGTCAAGCCGATATCGCTATCGCCTATCAGCCAAGCGTCGCCGCTGCCGAAGCGCAGGGCGCAAAAGTGGTGTTCGACTTCGCAAGCTATATTGGACCATTCTGCAACACCGGCATCATGGTGCTACCCAGCACCATTCAGAAGGATCCGGAAATGGTACAAGCGCTGGTAACTTCCTTTGAAGAAGCATCCCGAAAGACCTACGCCGATCCTGCGTTCGCAAAGCACGTCGCCCGCCAGGAATTTCCAGACCTGCCCGGTGACGTTGTCGACAAGGCTATCGATGCGGAGCTCAAATATCTCATACCCGCACAGTCCGTCGTCACTAAACAAGATCAATGGAAGAATCTGATGGAGATGCAGGTCTATCTTGGCAACGCCAAAGGCACAATTCCGTTTGATCAGATCATCGATAACAGTTTCGCGGATAAGGCGGTCGCCAACCTCAAATGACGGGTGAATTAAAGGGATCGAGTACCGCCAAGGCTACTACCGGCGGCCCGAATGCCGATCGCGTCATTCCGCTGGTCGTCGAGCATGTTGTAAAGAGCTATGACGTGGATGACCGGGTTGTTCCGGTTATCGGCGATCTGAGTCTGACGCTGGACAACAGTCAGATCGTCAGCATTGTCGGACCGTCAGGTTGTGGCAAGACGACGCTGCTGAACACCTTGTGCGGATTGCTGACGCCGGACTCTGGTCGGATCAGCTGGTACGGCCAAGCCATCGTCGGTCAGCCGCAAAATGTTGGCTACATGCTGCAGAAGGATTTGCTTCTGCCCTGGCGAACCGCGCACGGCAACGTGATGCTCGGTCTTGAAATCCGTGGCGTGGCAGCTAAAGAGGCTCACGACCGCGGTCGTGCCATGCTCGACCAGCTCGGGCTCCACGGCTTCGCCGATCACTACCCATCGACGCTTTCGGGCGGCATGCGTCAGCGCGTGGCACTGGCTCGTACCTTGGTGAACGAACCGGCCGTGCTGCTGCTCGATGAACCGTTTGCTTCGCTGGATTTCCAGAACAAGCTCTTGATCGAGGGCGATACCGCAAAACTGGTTCGCGAGGGCGGTCGATCGCTTCTGCTCATCACCCACGATGTTGAGGAGGCGGTATCGCTTGCGGATCGCGTAATCGTGCTTTCGAAACGGCCGACCCAGGTCAAGGCGATCTATGATATCGAACTCGGCATCGAACGGACCGACATGATGGCGGCGCGTGACAGCCGCGATTTCAGTAAATACGTCAGGCAGATTTGGGCCGACCTCGACGTCGTGTTGCAATGACCGCGGATGCAGAGAGCGGGATGAGCCGCGCAACTGATCTGGCTGCACGAAAGCCTGTTCCGGCAACTGTCCGGCGTTGGCAGAGGTTGCGCTCGGCGGCGATCGTCCTTTCCACGCAATGTGCGCTTCTGGCCGTGCTGCTCGGTTTTTGGCACTACATGACGACGAACAACAAGCAGGCGGCCTTCATGTTCGGATCGCCTGCGGCGATTGCCGGCTTTCTAGGCCAGATGATAAAGGATGGCAGTCTGTGGCGCGATAGTTATGTCACCGGAGTTGAAACCGTGCTCGGCTTTCTGGTCGGGAATTTTATCGGCACCATCATTGGTCTATCGTTGTGGTACTCCAGGTTCGTTTCTCGGGTAGTTGAACCGTTCGTGGTTGCGCTTGGCTCGATCCCGATCATCGCCCTGGCGCCTATTATCATTATCTGGTTCGGTACCGGACTGATTTCAAAAATTGCGATGTCGACCTTGTCCGTCGTGATCGTTGCCTTGGTCACGTCTTACAAGGGCGCGGTCGGGGTCGACACAGACCAGATCAATCTGATGCGGACGCTGGGAGCGTCAAAATTCCAGATCTTTCGCAAGCTCATCGTACCGGCCTCGCTCACCGATATCTTCGCCGGGCTGAAGCTTACGGTCGGTTTTGCATTAATCGGCGCAATCGTCGGCGAATTCATGTCGTCATCCGAGGGCTTGGGGCACGCAATCTTCAAGGCCGGCTCACTCTACATCATTCCCAAGGTTTTTGCCGCGTTGGTCGCAACGATCGCGTTGGCGCTGCTTCTAACTTCTGTGGTGGGCAGAATTGAGCGATTGCTCATGCCATGGCGCCGCATTCATTGAGGTCAGAGGAAATTGCCAATCAGGAGTGAAAAATGATTCAGCGTGTCGGCAAGGCGGGCAATATCAAATATGCCCTCTCGGGAGATGACGATTTCATCGCCAGCGTTGAGCCCGGCGAGACGTTCGTTGTGGAATGCGCGATCAACGTCAACGACGGCACGATCCGTCATCTAGGCCAGCAATTGGCTGAGGCCGACGTCACTCTTCCCTTCGTAAATGGTGCGACCGGCCCGATCGAAGTGCGGGGATCGAAAGCCGGGGACGTTCTGCACGTCGAGATCCTTAAAATGGAACTCGACAATTTGGGTTTTACGGCTTTGTGGCCTGGCATCGGAATGTTCCCCGATTGGGTGCGGCGAAAAGAGTTCGGTAGACAAACCAGAGTCGTTGAGGTGAAGAGTGATCTGGTGCACTGGAACGAGCACCTGAAGCTTCCAATAAAGCCAATGATTGGAGTCGTTGGGGTCGCGCCGGTGCATGGCGCTGTCCTCACGGTCGACAACGGTCCGCATGGCGGCAATCTTGATGTTCAGGAAATTACGACAGGCAATACCGTGTTGCTGCGCGTCAACAAGGCAGGAGCACATCTCTTTCTCGGCGACTGCCACGCGATCCAGGGCGACGGCGAATGCAATGGCATGGGTGCGATCGAAATTGCTGCGACACTAACAGTAAAGGTCTCTCTGGGGAAGGCGCCACCCAGATTGAATCACCCGCGCATCGAAACGCTGACTCATATTTGCACGTTGGGCTGCGCGCGGCCGCTCGAAGACGCGATGCGCATTGCCTTCGAGGAAATGGTGTATTGGCTGGAGGACGACTGGAAGATTCCGGCTGCGGAAGGCTACATGCTTCTGGGACAAATTGCCGAAGCGCGTTGCACCCAAGTGGTCAATCCAAAATACACCTACATCTGCAAGGTCGATAAAAAAATCATCTCGGGCTATTTTGGCTAACGATGCTGCCACTCAGCGTGAGAGCCTCTCGGATCGGAAAAAGCGAGAGGTTAAGCAAGCCCGCTGGCAAAACCGTTTCAATCAAAGGTCATCCCGCCCTAGTAGTTGATCCGCAATCCGACCCCGCCATGCAGGGTGTTGCCGACCGGTTGCGGTCCCAGTGTTCCGTCGAGGAACAGGTCGGCGACCCAGCCATTGGTAATGCGGAAGCCGAGACGGCCGCCATATTCGAACCAGCTCTGGTTGCCGAATGTCGGCACGATGGTGCCGTCCCCGGTCACGGTGGCGACGATGCCGGAGTGCCCTGAAAACGACTGCACGAACCCGCCATTGATATTGGTCTCGATGCTGCTGCCGAACAGATGCGTCCACTGCCCGCCGACCTTGACGAGATTGGTTCGATCGGTGCCGGTGGCGATCGATGCGTTGAACGGATTGAACGCGACGGACGGATCGGCGTAGCCGTTGACCCGCTGCCAGAGCTGCCACAGCTCGACGGAAGCCGCGACCTCGTCACGCGCCGAAAGCCGGCTGATCCAGCCCGCCCTTCCATACACCCCGTAATCGCTGCTGTTGGTTGAGCTATTCAGCGCAACCGCGCCGAGGTTCGTCAGATAGCTGCGGCTATAGCTCACCTTCTCGAACGGCGACAGGATGGTGCCGATATCGAAAAACGGCCGCGACGATCCCCAGTCGACGAAATCGTAGCGAAGCGCAAAGGCGCCGATCGGCGCGCTGGTGACGTTATATCCGCCCTCGCTGTATTGGGTGTAGGCGATGCCGGCCAGCAGCGACAGATTGGGGGTCAGTTCCTTGCGGCCGTGAACGCCGGCCGAGAACGATCCGGCGGACCCGAATGCGCTGACGCAATCGCTGCAGTTGACCTGTTCGTTGACCCCCAGCAGCACCGTGCCGAGCACCCGGTTGGTGATCATCTGGTTGAAGTGCTGCTGCGCCAGGCCGTTGATCGATCCCCCGCTCGAACCCCCGTCGGTTGGCGGGGTGGGAGGAGGTGGAGGCGGCGGAGGCGGAGGTGGTGGCGGCGGAGGAGGAGGAGGCGGCGGAGGCGGGGGGCAGACCTCGCTGTCGCAAAACGCCGCCGCAGGATTTGTCTGCGCCGCAACCAGCATCAGCGTGACCGCTGCCGTGAGCGCGGCCGATACGATCAATCTCCGTGCGAATTTTGCCATCATCAGCGCCCGCACAGCATGCCGGTGGGATCGCTGCCGTCACCAGGGGGCGTGGCATCAGCAAAATTCGTAACCGTGCAAAGTCCCGCGGCCGCGGCGCAGTTCGCGGCAAAGGTCCAGGGCGGGGTGTTGGTCTTTTGAATCGTAACCTTGCCGCCCGACGAGGTAATGATGGCGGTCTGGCCAGGCTCCGTCAGCTCGACGCACTGTCCGCCCCCGGTGCAGACGGTTGATGCGCCCTCCTGCAGCACCACCGTCATCTTGCCGCGTTGCGACAAGACATCGAGGATGGTGCCGCGCACGCCGATCGTCCCCAGCGATGTGGTGATCTTGTAGGCGGCCTTTGCCGAATGTCCGGTAACGAAACGAAACGCGCCCGTCGCGAGCCGGATAGCGATCTCACGGTAGCTGTGCTCGTCGTTGAAGACGGTGCGGTCGAGCGTGATCGAGGCATTGGGACCAAGCGACAGGTTGGTGCTGTCGGCCATCACCAGCCGCGCCGCGCTGTCGAGGCCGGTGCGTACGACTTCGTCGCGCACCACGCTGTCGCCAACGCTGATCTGGCTGGTCGCCGATCCCGTCACACGGTGAACTTGATTCTTGATCACGGCGGCTTCGCCGACGCGCGCTTGCGCGGATGCCGGGGCTGACACGAGTTCAGCCAGCAGGCAGATGCTGGACATCAAAAGAATGCGGTTACGCCAGCCCATATCACCACCGTGCAATCTGGTCCGGTCATGGTATCGGATTGCCACCGCCAACTATGTTGTAAAACTGCCACAAGGCGGATTTTACCGGCACGCCCCTTGGTGACGCCAAAGCGCAAAAAAGTTCAGCGAGATCGGCCTCGGTCGATCTCCGTTTCGGCGGTGGGAACGTCGATGGAAACCCGGTCTCCGGCCGATGATTTTCAGGGGCCGGGTCCGGGGCGAGAGCATTCTTGAAAACCGCCTGCCGCATCACGGCAGGCGGAAGGCGTTGCGGCCGTTACTTCGACGCGGTCCTGGTGTCCATGTTGACGACCTCGACGCGGCGGTTGATCGGGTCCAGCGGCGCGTTCGGATCCTTTGGCCTGCTCTTGCCGTAGCCGACGGTTACGAGATCGGTGCCGGCGATGCCGAATTTTTCGATCAAATAGCGCTTGATCGTATCGGCGCGGCGCTCGGAGAGGTCCTGATTATAGGCGTCGCTGCCGATCGCATCGGTGTGACCGGCGACGACGAATGTCGAGCCCTTGAGATTGGCATCCGTGAGCGCCTTGCCGAGCGCCTGCACCGACGGCATCGAGGTCGTGCTGATGTTGGCCGAGTTGAAGTCGAACTGGATGTCGAGATCGATTTTCGGCTTGGTCGAGGCGATCTCGGCGATTTCGGTGCGTTCGCCCAGTGACAGCGACCGGGTCTTGCGGTTGCGCAGGGTTTGCACGAAGCTGACCTCCTTGGCCTTCGCCGCCGGATCGACTTGCGGCCCGGTCGACAGGCCACGCGTCACCGGCCTCGGCTGCAACGCATGCACGATTTGATCTGAAGAGATGTTGTTGTCGCCGGCGAGCGCCAGTCCGGCCGTCATCGACAGCGCTGCACCGATGGTCACGATCGCCTTGATTCCGGAAAGTCCGTGGAAGCTGGTCATTGCCGTATCCTCGCTGTTACGCCTGATAAGCGTTTGATGGCCGGAGGCTACGACGGGTTCGAAACGGCGAATGTGATTTGCATCACGTTGGCCGGTAAAGCTGTGGTATTCCCGCCTCTTTGCGAGTGCGAATCCGGTTACATTGCCGTGCGATGTCCCGCGCCAATCAATTCCATCCCCTGACCAAGGCTGAGGCCCGGCAGATCTGGCTGCGCGCGCAGCGGCTGGACGTGCCGGCGCCGTTTGGCGACGGGCCGGCTGCGACGGCCGCGGCGGTGGAACATCTGGGTTATGTGCAGATCGACACCATCAATGTCATCGAGCGCTGCCATCACCATATTCTCTGGACCCGAATCCCCGATTACCGGCGCGCCGATTTGCGTCAAGCCCAGAGCATCGACAAGAGCGTGTTCGAATACTGGACCCACGCATTGTCCTATGTGGCGGCAAAAGATCTGCGCTTCTTCATGCCGGCGATGAAGCGTCACCGGCGCGAGGGCCACAAATGGCTGAACTCGGTCAGCCCGGCGGATTTGCGCAAGGTGATGCGGTTGATCCGGCGCGACGGCGCGCTGACGATCCGCGACATCGATGACGACGTGCTGGTCGACAAGGAACATCCCTGGGCCAGCCGCAAGCCGTCGAAGCGGGCGCTGCAACTGGCATTCTACCAGGGCCTGCTCACCATCAGCGAACGCAACGGCATGCTCAAGACCTATGAATTGATGGCGCGGCATTTCGGCTGGGAGGTGCCGCCCGACAAGCCGCCGAAGCCCGCCTCGGCGCGGGAAATCCATGCCTATCTGCTCGATCGCGCCTTGCGCGCGCAAGGCGTCGTCAGCCTGGATTCGATCTGCCATCTCGATGCGCCGAGCAAGGCGGCAATCCGGCGCCTGATCGAAGCAAGGCTGCGCGCTGGCGCGCTGGTGCCGGTCGCGCTCGAAGGCGCCGGCAAGCAGGAGCATTGGGCTGCACCCGGGACGCTGGAAACCGCGGGCGATCGGGCGCCGGAGTTCGTACACATCCTGTCGCCGTTCGATCCCCTGATCATCCAGCGCAAGCGCACCGAATTGTTCTTCGGCTACGGGCATCGCTTCGAGGCCTATGTGCCGAAAGCCAAGCGGCTGTTCGGCTATTTCGCGTTGCCGGTTCTGGTTGATGACGACATCGTCGCCGCCATCGATCTCAAGACCGATCGCAAGGCCGGCGAGTTGCTGGTGCAGAAATGGAGCTGGGTCGGCCGTGCGGGGGGTCGGGGCGCGCGCCAGGACTTAAAGCGCCGGATCGAGGAAGAACTGCACCGCTTCGAGCGGTTTCAACTGGCGGAGGAGGCGCCCCGCGCTGTGCCCGTGGAAGCTGATGTTCCGGAGCGATCGCTCACGAAATCATGATTACTGACGAATATTGACAATTATCATTCAATAATCGACATTGCCTCGACATTTCATCGAGGAGGCGACGATGCTGGTCCGTTCAATATTAGCGAGCTATTCCAGGCTTCTAGCGGGTTTGACGCTGGCGCTGCTGGCGATTGCGCTGGCCGGCTGCAACGACTCGGTCGCCGAGAAAGCCGCTCCCGGACGCCCGGTGCTGGTCACCGAGGTGCATTACGAAGCGGAATGCCCGGAGCGCAGCTTCGTCGGCACCATTCGCCCTCGGATCGAGACCGACATGGGCTTCCGCGTGCCCGGCAAGGTCGCCAAGCGCCTGGTCGAGGTCGGCCAGACGGTCGAGGTCGGCCAGCCGCTCGCCACGCTGGATGAAGTCGACCTCAAGTTGCAGGCCGAACAGGCCGAGGCCGAATTCCGCGCTGCCACCGGCGTGCTGGCGCAGGCCGCCGCCGCCGAAACCCGCGCCAAGGATTTGCGGGTCAAGGGCTGGACCACCGATGCGCAACTGGATCAGGCCAAGGCCTCCGCCGACGAGGCGCGCGCGCGCCTCAATCGTGCCGAGCGTTCGGTCGAACTTACCAACAACAGCCTTTCCTATGCCACCCTGGTCGCCGACACCCGCGGCGTCGTGACCGCGACCCTGATCGACGCCGGCCAGGTGGTGGCATCGGGGCAAACCGCGATCCGCATCGCGCGCGTTGCCGAAAAGGAAGCCGTGGTCGCGATCCCGGAAACCCTGCTCGGACGTGCCAAGGATGGCGCGGCCAGCGTCACGCTGTGGTCGGAGCCGGACCGGAAATATGCCGCGAAGCTGCGCGAGGTCGCGCCCTCGGCCGATCCGGCGACCCGAACCTATCTCGCGAAATTCTCGCTGCCCGATGCCGGTGATGAGGTTTCGCTCGGCATGACCGCGACGCTGACGCTTTCCGATCCGAAAACCGAGCGCGTGGCGCGGCTGCCCTTGTCGGCGCTGTTCAGCGAAGGCGGCGATCCCTCGCTCTACATCGTCGACGACAAGGGCGAAGTGGCGCTGAAGCCGGTCGCCGTCAAATCCTACGAGACCAACAATGTCGTCATCACCGGCGGCGTCGACGAAGGCACCAAGGTGGTCGTCCTCGGCGTGCAAAAGCTCGATCCGGCCCAGAAGGTCAGGGTCGTCTCGTCATTGTCGTTTTAAGCGGGAGACGGTGCGATGAAACGCTTCAACCTTTCGGGCTGGGCGGTCAGCCATCCCGCGCTTATCCTGTTCCTGATCGTGGCGCTGGGCGCCGCGGGCTTCTTCTCCTACCAGCGGCTTGGCCGCGCCGAAGATCCGTTCTTCACCGTCAAGGTGGTCAACGTCTCGGCGATCTGGCCGGGCGCCACCGCGGCGGAGATGCAGACCCAGGTCGCCGACCCCATCGAGAAGAAGCTGCAGGAATTGCCCTATTTCGAGAAGGTGCAGACCTATTCGAAGCCGTCTTTCACCGCGATGCAGGTCACGTTCCGGGATTCGACGCCGCCCAAGGAGGTGCCGTATCTGTTTTATCTGCTGCGCAAGAAGTTGGTCGACGTGCAGAGCCAGCTTCCGGCCAATCTGCTCGGCCCGGTCGTCAACGACGAATTCAGCGATGTCGATTCGATCCTCTATATGATGACCGGCGACGGCGCCGACTACGCGCAACTGAAGAAGGCCGCCGAAGGCATGCGTCAGCGGCTGCTGAAAGTGCCGGGGGTCACCAAGGTCGATCTCTACGGCACCCAGGACGAGAAGATCTTCGTTGAATTCTCGCATGCCAAGCTGGCGACGCTGGGGATCACGCCGCAGGCGCTGTTTGATTCGCTCGCCAAGCAGAACAACGTCGTGCCGGCGGGAACGGTGGAGACCTCCTCGCAGCGGGTGCCGTTGCGCGTCACCGGCGCGCTCGATGGCGTCAAGGCGGTCGCCGAGACGCCGGTCGAAAGCAACGGCCGCGTGTTCCGGCTCGGCGATATTGCGACCGTGACGCACGGCTACGTCGACCCGCCGAGCTTTGTGGTGCGCCAGGAAGGCAAGCCCGCGATCGGCATCGGCGTGGTCACCGCCACCGGCGCCAATATCCTGGAGCTGGGCAAGGACGTCGCGAACGCCACCGCGGAATTCATGAAGGCGGTGCCGCAGGGAATCAACGTCGATCAGGTCGCCGATCAGCCCAAGGTGGTTGAGCACGCGGTCAGCGAATTCGTCCATTCCTTCATCGAGGCGCTGGCGATCGTGCTGTTTGTCTCGTTCGTCGCGCTGGGCTGGCGAACCGGCATCGTGGTGGCGTTATCGGTGCCGCTGGTGCTGGCGATCGTCTTCATCGTCATGAACGCGATGTCGCTGGACCTGCACCGCATCACGCTCGGCGCGCTGATCATCGCGCTCGGCCTGCTGGTCGACGACGCCATCATCGCCGTCGAGATGATGGTGGTGAAGATGGAGCAGGGCTGGGACCGCGTCCGCGCG
Organism: Pseudomonadota bacterium; assembly: GCA_021779635.1. The sequence continues at coordinate 10,622 of JAJYAH010000077.1, forward strand.
GCGTCCTTTGCCTGGGAATCGACCGCCTTCCCGATGCTGACGGGAACGCTGGTGACCGCCGCGGGCTTTCTCCCGATCGGCTTTGCCAATTCCGCGGTCGGCGAATATGCCGGCGGCATCTTCTGGATCGTGGCGATCGCGCTGGTGGCGTCCTGGTTCGTGGCGGTGATCTTCACCCCCTATATCGGCGTCAAGCTGTTGCCGAACATCACGGTCAGCCACAACCACGACCCGCATGCGGTGTATGAAACTCGAATCTACCGCATTCTGCGCAGCATGATTCAATGGTGCGTCAACCACCGGATCAAGGTGGTGCTGGCGACGGTGGGCATCTTCGCGCTTTCGATCGTCGGATTCGGTCACGTGCAGCAGCAGTTCTTCCCGCTGTCCGAACGGCCGGAACTGTTCCTGCAACTGCGCTTGCCGGAAGGCACCGCGTTCAACGTCACCCAGCAATCGGTGAAAAAGGCGGAAAGCCTGCTCAAGGGCGACGACGACATTTCGACCTACACGTCCTATGTCGGCCAGGGCTCGCCGCGCTTCTGGCTCGGGTTGAATCCGCAACTGCCGAACGAGGCGTTCGCCGAAATCGTCATCGTCGCCAAGGACGTCAAGGCGCGCGAGCGCATCAAGGCCCGGATCGAGAAGGCGGTCGATGACGGTGCCCTGACCGAAGCGCGGGTGCGCGTCGACCGGTTCAACTTCGGCCCGCCGGTCGGCTTTCCCGTGCAGTTTCGCGTGATCGGCCCGGACACGAGGACGGTTCGCGACATCGCCTATCGCGTGCGCGACGTGGTCGAGCAGAACGACAAGGTCAAGGACCCGCATCTCGACTGGAACGAGCAGACGCCGTATCTCAAGCTGGTCGTCGATCAGGATCGCGCGCGTGCCCTGGGCTTGACGCCGCAGGACGTCTCGCAGGCGCTCAGCATGCTGATCTCCGGCGCGCCGGTGACAACCGTGCGCGACGGCATCGAGAAGGTCGAGGTGGTGGCCCGCGCGGTGCCGTCCGAACGGCTCGATCTCGGCCATGTCGGCGATCTGACCGTGACCTCACGCAACGGGGTCGCAGTGCCGCTAACCCAGATCGCCAAAATCGAATACTCCCATGAGGAGCCGATCCTGTGGCGGCGCAACCGAGATATGGCGATCACGGTGGTGGCCGACGTCGTCGATGGCGTGCAGGCGCCCGACGTGACCAACCAGATCTGGCCCAAGCTGCAGCAAATTCGCGACAGCCTGGAACCGGCCTACCGGATCGAGGTGGGCGGCGCGGTCGAGGAGTCGGCCAAGGGCAACGCCTCGATCTTTGTGCTGTTTCCGTTGATGGTCATCGTGATGCTGACCCTGCTGATGATCCAGTTGCAGAGCTTTTCGCGGTTGCTGCTGGTGTTTCTCACAGCACCGCTGGGCATCATCGGTGCCTCGCTTGGCTTGAATGTCGCCAACCAGCCGTTCGGCTTCGTCGCATTGCTCGGATTGATCGCGCTGGCCGGGATGATCATGCGCAATGCGGTGATCCTGGTGGACCAGATCGAGACCGATGTGTCCCAGGGGCTGACGCGCAAGGAAGCCATCGTCGAGGCCACCGTCCGGCGTGCCCGCCCGGTGGTGCTGACGGCGCTGGCCGCGATCCTGGCGATGATTCCGCTGTCGCGCTCCGCGTTCTGGGGCCCGATGGCGATCACCATCATGGGCGGTCTGTTTGTTGCAACCTTCCTGACCTTGCTGTACCTGCCGGGCCTCTATGCCCTCTGGTTCCGCAAGAGCCTGGAGGAAAGCGGCGCGAGCAGGGATGTCGATCTTGCGCCGCAGCATCGCGGCGAATCAGAACCCGCATTTCCGCTTGCCGAGGCTGCGGAATAATTGAACATTGAGTGCCATGACGCTGATCTCTGAACATGTCGAACCCGATACGCGAGAGCGGATTCTCGTGGTGGCGGAGCGTTTGTTCCGCCAGATCGGCTACCAGAAGACCACGGTGGCCGATATCGCCAAAGAGCTGCGCATGAGCCCTGCGAATGTGTATCGCTTTTTCGATTCGAAAAAGGCGATCCACGAAGGCGTCGCGCGCAGCCTGATGGGCGAAGTCGAGGACGTGGTGAATGCCGTCGCGACCAGGCGCGGACCGGCGGCTTCGCGGCTGCGCGAACTCATGACCACGATCCATCGCATGAACAGCGAGCGCTATGTCGGCGATTCCAAGCTGCACGAGATGGTCGAGATCGCGATGGAGGAGAGCTGGGAGGTCTGCGTGGCCCACATGGAGCGGATCACCCAGACCATCGGCAGCGTGATCGCCGATGGCGCCGCGTCAGGCGAATTCGAGGTCACGGATGTGCCGCTGGCGGCGATGTGCACCTGCACGGCGATGATCCGGTTTTTTCATCCGCAGATGATTGCGCAATCCGTCAACAAGCCGGGACCGTCGCTCGACCAGATGATCGACTTTGTCCTCGCCGGACTGGCGCCACGGAGTAAATAGCAGGGCAAGGTCCGCCAGTTTTTCCGTCATTGCGAGCCAACGGGTCGCGCGAATGCGCGCCCGATGATAAACTCCGCGAAGCAATCCATCGGCCCGCAACCGTGGTATGGATTGCTTCGTCGCTACCCTCCTCGCAATGACGAAAATGGAAAAACCCGCATGGACGCACCAAGCCCGAAAGACCTGTATTATTACGAACCGGTCAACGGTCACGGCCTCCGGCACGATCCGTTCAATGCCATCATCGCCCCGCGTCCGATCGGCTGGATCTCGTCGCGGGACGCCAAAGGCAACATCAACCTCGCGCCCTACAGCTTCTTCAACGGCTTCTGCTACACCCCTCCCATCATCGGCTTTTCCTCCACCGCCTGGAAGGACAGCGTCGCCAATATCCAGGAGACCGGCGAATTCGTCTGGAATCTGGCGACCATGGATCTGGCGAAGCAGATGAACGCCACCGCGGCGCATGTCGCCCACGATGTCAGCGAATTCAAGATCGCCGGGCTGACGGCCGCACCCAGCAGGCTCGTCAAGGTGCCCCGGGTGGCGGAAAGCCCGGTCTCGTTCGAATGCAAGCTGACCCAGATCATTCAACTGCAGGGCGCCGACGGCGGGAAGGCACAGGCCTGGCTCACCCTCGGCGAGGTCGTCGCCGTTCACATCGACAAGGCGCTGATCAAGGACGGCGTCTACCAGACCGCGCTGGCGCGTCCCATCGTGCGCGCCGGGCGCCGCGGCGATTATTTCGAAATCAGGCCGGATGCCATGTTCGAAATGGCGCGGCCGGATTGATAGCCATTTCACCGCGCCCCGCAAGCGGGGCGAGGTGAAGGGCGGTCACGACCCTGCCTCCCGGAACCGAAGCCGGATTGCTCCGTTATCCGCCAGCGCTCCCGCCGCATCTATCCGCCAGCGCTCCAGCCGCATCAATTTCTCATTATTTTCAAAGCGAAGTGTTCACCCGAATCCCACAACTTCCGGTACAATCAACCACCGCGCCGCCGACCATGAGGACATCGCCATGACCTCCTTTGCCTTTCGCCGCGATATCATCACCAAGCCGATTTTCTCACGGGCGCGCACGGTATTGCCGGTCATGTCGGACACCGAGCGCGAGGCGCTGGAGGCCGGCGACGTGTGGTGGGACGCCGACCTGTTCACCGGCGATCCCGACTGGTCGAAACTGCTGAGCCATGCGCCGGCTACGCTTTCGCCGGAGGAGCAGGCGTTTCTCAACGGCCCGGTCGATGAACTGTGCGCGATGCTCGACGACTGGAAGATCAATTGGGAATGGCGCGACCTGCCGCCGGAAGTCTGGGACTACATCAAGGCCAGCAAGTTTTTCGGCATGATCATTCCGAAAGAATATGGCGGGCTCGGCTTCTCGCCCTATGCGCATTCGGAAGTTGTACGCAAGATTTCGTCGCGCTCGCTGACCGCCGCCGTGACCGTGATGGTGCCGAACTCGCTCGGCCCCGGCGAATTGCTGATGCGCTTCGGCACCAGGGACCAGCAGCAGGCGTGGCTGCCGCGGCTTGCCGATGGACGGGAGATTCCCTGTTTCGGATTGACCAGCCCGGAAGCGGGCTCCGACGCCGCCTCGATGATCGACAGCGGCATCATCTGCAAGGGTCATTTCGAGGGACGCGAGGTGCTCGGCCTGCGGCTCAACTGGCACAAGCGCTATATCACGCTCGGCCCGGTCGCCACATTGCTGGGTCTTGCCTTCAAGGCCTACGACCCCGATCACCTGGTCGGCCGGCAGCATGAACTCGGCATCACCGTGGCGTTGATCCCGACCCATCTGCCCGGCGTCGAGATCGGCCATCGCCATCTGCCGTCGATGCAGGTGTTTCAGAACGGCCCGAACTGGGGCCGCGATGTCTTTATTCCGATGGATTACATCATCGGCGGCGAGGCACGTCTCGGCCAGGGCTGGAAAATGCTGATGACGGCGCTGGCTGCCGGCCGCGGCATCTCGCTGCCGTCCTTGT
>JAJYAH010000078.1 GCA_021779635.1 Pseudomonadota bacterium
GCGTGCGCCGCAAGGAGGTGGACTTCGGTATCGGACCCAATGTGGAATCCCCGGCCGAGTTTCAGTTCACTCCGCTTTTCGACGATCCGATCTATGCGCTTGCTAGCCGGGCCTTCTCGTTCCGAAAGCGCGCATCGGTCGATCTGGCTGAGCTCAGCGCTTTTCCCATCCTGGTCAATTCCAGGTCGGCCGCGTTGCGCACGATGCTGGACCGGGCGCTTGCCGCCCGGAATCTGGTCATCAAGATCAAGTTCGAAATGGTTCACACGCATACGCTGATCGCCTTTGCGTCGGCGGGCATGGGTGTCGGCATCCTGCCGAAAGTGGCGCTGCCGTCGCGGCTCAAGCGAACCATGCAGGCCCTGCCGATCGGAAATCCGTCGCTGGTTCGCACGGTCAGCATCATTACCCTGAAGGGGCAATCCTTTTCCCCGGCTGCGCGAGCATTGGCGGGCGCCGTGCAGAAGTTTCTGAAAGCCGGCGACTAAGCTGAACTGCCGTCTGTCGAACCTGAACGACCTTGGCGGATCATACGAACGCCCCGTCATTCGCTGAAACGCAAATATTTTTACCGATCACTCAGTTGTTGCGATCACCGGATGCTGCGAGCGCGAAGCCGACCGATTGCAGCGTTCGGATGATGGCTCCGTTGCGAACCCGGCTTCATCGACGTTGCCGAAGTTGCTTTCCAAACGCCGTTTTCCCGAAAGCCCGGCCCAAAATGCCCCGATCACGTCTAAATGACCTAGACCAACCTCACATTGATCGGCGATAGTGACGTGACTGACCAGCAAACTGGAACGATTGATGGCTCTCCACCGATTCACGTTCTCCGATGTCTACCATCGCAATGCCGAATTCTTTCCCGACCGCACGGCATTCGTGTTCGAGGGCCGGCGCGTTAGCCATCGCGACTATTTGGGCCGGATCCGGCGGCTGGCGGCGGGGCTTGCGCGCGAGGGCGTAAAGCCCGGCGATCGCGTCGCCATTCTGTCGCAGAACTCGCTCGAAATGATCGACCTGATCGGCGCGGTGGCGATGCTTGGCGCCATACTGCTGCCGGTTAATTTCAGGCTCAACGCCGAAGAAATCGGTTTTGTCCTTGCCGACGGTGCGCCGGTTTTGGTGATCGCCGGGCCGGAATATCAGGAGACCGTCGCGGGCCTGGCCTCGACACTTCCATTTGTCCGCAGGTTTTTCGCGATCGGGACGGCTGCCGCACCTTTCTCGCCGTTTGCCGAACTGGCCAGCGGAGCGGCGTCGTTGCCCGAAACCAACGCCGACCCGAACGGCGGCTTCGTCATCATTCACACCGCTGCCGTCGGCGGGCGGCCGCGTGGCGCGCTGCTATCGCAGACCAATCTTCTGACGGCGCAAAGTTCGCTGGTGCAGGCCTGGGGGCTGACCGAGCAAGATGTCAATCTCGGCGTGCTGCCGCTATTCCATGTCGCCGGCCTCGGCCTGATGCTGACCGTGCAGCAGGCTGGCGGTTCCAGCATCATCGCCGCGAAATTCGACCCGCAACAGGCGGTTCGCGACATCGCCACCGAGAAGGTGACCGTGATGTCGGAGTTCGCGCCAATGCTGGCGGGGCTGATGGATCAGGCCAAAGGCAATGAACTGGCGTCATTGCGCGCGGTGACCGGACTGGATACCCCCGCGACCATTGAGCGCTTCGAGACGATGTGCCCCCACGCCATGTTCTGGGCCACGTTCGGGCAATCCGAAACCTCCGGCCTCGCAACGCTGTCGCCCTACCGCGACCGGCCGAAATCCGCCGGGCGACCGCTGTTCTGGCGCACCATCGCGGTGGTCGACAGCACCGACAAACCAAAGCCTGCCGGACAAACCGGCGAGATCGTGGTGCGCGGTCCCACCGTGTTCAAAGGCTATTGGAATAACGAGGCCGATACCGCCTTCACCTTCCGCAACGGCTGGCACCATACCGGCGACATGGGATATTTCGATGCCGACGGTTATCTCTGGTACGCCGGCCGCGCGCCCGAAAAGGAACTGATCAAGACCGGCGGTGAGAATGTCTATCCGGCGGAAGTCGAGAATGCGATTCGCCAGCATCCTGACATAACGGAGGTCGTGGTGATCGGCGTGCCGGATCCGCAGTGGAGTGAAGCGATCAAGGCCGTATGCACGCAGCGCGCCGGCGCGACCACCACTCCCGACCACATCATCGAATTCGTGGCCGGACAGATCGCGCGCTACAAGAAGCCGAAGCACGTCGTGTTCGTCGCTCAATTGCCGAAGAATGACAAAGGCGAGATCGACCGGGCGGCGGTCAAGGCGGCGCATGGTGAGGGATCATCCTAGCCGCCCGGCGAAAGCCCCGCCTTTATCGATCCAAATGCGCGGGTCGCATGGTGTTCTACGCACTTAAATTATGATAAATTGGCGATTTCGTTGCAAGGAATCGCATATGCCCACCACGTTCGACTGGGACTCCATGCAGTCCTTCCTCGCCGTCGCAAGGGCTGGTCGTCTCACCGTTGCGGCCCAGCGGCTCGGCATCGATCACACGACCCTGAGCCGACGCATCAAGGACCTTGAGAGCACATTGCAAACGCGATTGTTCGATCGGAGCGTGGGCGGCTATGCGCTGACTTCTCAGGGCGAGCGTTTCCTGCAATCCGCCCAGGCCGTCGAGACCCTTGCGCTGGAAGTCCTGCGTGACGTCGCCGGTTCGAGTTCGAAGGTCGCGGGCACTATCCGGATCGGCGCTCCCGATGGATTTGGCACGAGTTTCCTCGCCCCTCGCCTCGGACGCATGCGCGAGGCCCAGCCCGAACTATCGATTGAACTGGTGACGATGCCGCGCCTGTTCAATTTGACAAAGCGCGAAGCCGACCTCGCCATCGGGCTGGCGCGGCCCGAGGAAGGACGTCTTCATGCGAGAAAGCTGACGGACTATGAATTGGGATTGTACGGGTCGACCGAATATTTGAACCGGTGCGGCGTGCCTCGCGATCTGGAGGCCCTGCGAGAACACACGCTTCTCGGCTACATACCCGAGATGATCTATGCGGAGGAATTGGACTACATTCCCCTGATTGCGAAGGACGTGGGCCCCTCCATCACCAGTTCAAATCTCATCGCACAATTCAACATGACGCTGGCGAGTGCGGGCCTCTGCATCCTGCCATGCTTCATGGCGGCACGTGAGGCAAGGCTAAAGCGCGTGCTTCAAAAGGACGTCAAGCTGATCCGTTCCTTCTGGCTGATCGTCCATGCCGACATCCGAGATCTTGCGCGCGTCCGATTCTGCTCGGAGTTCATCGCCGAGGAAGTCCGGGCGCAGCGCAAATTGTTCCTGCCGTAGATTCCAATTCCTCGGCCTGAAGATCGAGCCGATGCCGTCGGCGTGTTGCATGAGCGCGCCAGACCAGAATACAAGCGGTTGCCCGATGCCACCGTCGTGCACGAGTTGAGTAACTACAGGGTCGCCGTATCCCCACCTTTCCGGGTGATTCGGCAGATACCGCTTCTCGCAAACTGCGGCGCACCTATGTGTCCCGCTGGACCCTTGTCAGGGATGCATAAAGCGCGGGCATTCTGACCCCTCGACCGGATGCTGCCCCGCTCCGCGACCTGATCTTTTGAAGCCATCAACGCCGTGAGCCTCGCGGGGCCGGCCCTCGGACGACACGGGTGGATACGCTTCAGGCGCTGCAGGGACTCAGCGGCGGCCAGCCAAGCGATTCTGATTTATCCGTATTTTCAATGAGTTGTCAGGCGGTTCCGGAGCGAGCGAGTTAAGCCCGAATGAACACGCCGCCGCCAAATGATCGCGAGCGGTGAGTGAGTTTAGGGCAGTGGGATGTCCTCATACAGGCTCGCATAGTAGGCAGCATGCAGGAACGTAAGTATGGCTGCCGCTTAATCATGCCTCAAAAGAGGTCTTGCCGTTGCGCCGCGATTGGCGATAAGTTTTTATGCAGCTGATGATGGATTGTGCCATGCACATCAACATGAATCTGCGAGCGGATACAATAAGAAAGTCCACTTCCAAGACGCCGGCTAGCATCTGGTTCGGAGGTGTAGCAGTTCGAACGATTTTCCTGGTTGTTCTGACGGTTTTGACCGCGCGCGTCGCCAGCCCTCAAATCGAAAACATCTGGTCGGTGTTCGAGACGCCTGGCGACCTCATCCGGGTGGCATTGGGTTTCGCGGTTTGCGTGTGGTTCGTCATCAACCTTTTCATTTTGCCCAAGGACGCAGGCGCATACCGAACCTGGCTTTACCTCGGGGTGGCCATTTTGCCCTTGTCGCTGCTCTGCGCCATCGTCGTCTGGTGAATCCGGCATAAAACTTGGTTGCCAGTTTCGGAGCCTGCCGCCTTTCCCTTCGCAAAATGCCGTTCTCGGCGCTCAAACCGGAATCTCTTGCCGTTATCGATGCGCGTGAGTTCAGAGGCTTCGCGCGCAAGGGCAACTGCCGGAATCAGTCATCTCTGATCGAGAGCAGAAAATCGCGCTATTGCGGTTTTGCGATCGGGGCAGGACTCAAGCGATCCTCGCCCATCGCGCATTCCCGCCAAACCGGAGTTGTGCAGCCGACCGGCCAGCCGCCGCCGAGCGCCATGAACAATGCGGCGGTGTCGGAGAGACGATTGGCTTCGGTTTGCACGCGGTTTATCGCGGCGGTCAGGTAGGTCTGCTGCGCATTGAGAACCGCGAGTTGATTGACCTGCCCGGCGCTGAGCTGCTTCTGGACGATTTCGAGGCTGGCCTTTGCGGTGTCTTCGGCATGAACAGCCGCCTTGATCGCACGGGCATCGGCCTGCAGGGCGCGCAAGGCATCTGCCACATTCTGGAATGCGGTGATGACGGTGGCGCGGTACTGGGCTTCGGCCTGTTCGAGCGCTGCCTCAGCCGCCTTCTGCTTGTTGTACAACGTGAACCCGTCAAAGATCGGCGCGGTTGCGCCGGCTGCGAGCGTATAGAATCCGGTTCCGGGCGTAAAGCTTTGTGCAATGGTGTAGGCGTTAGATCCGCCGTTGGCCGAGAGCACGATGTTCGGCAGGCGGGCAGCGATCGCGACCCCCACCAGCGCGCTCGCCGAGTGCATATTGGCTTCCGCAGCCCTCACGTCCGGGCGCTGATCAACAAGCTTGCCGGGCAGGCTCACGGGCAAGTTTGCCGGCAATTTAAAATGCGCAAGATCGAATTTCTGTTCGATCTCATCGGCTGACAATTGCCCGGCAAGGGCTGTCAGCAGATCGCGTTGCTGTGCGAGCTGCTTCTCGAGCGGTGGAAGCAACTCTTCCGCCTGTGCCAGTGCCGCATCCTGCGCGAGCACGTCCGCTTGCGCCGCCTGACCGAAGCTGAGCTGACGCTTGAGGATATCGAGAAGGTTACGCTCAATACCGATAATGCGCTGCGTCGCCGCGATCTGGCCGCGAAGCGAGGCCTCCTGAATGGCGGCCGTCACGACATTGCTGGTCAGGGCGAGGTAGGCGGCTTCAAGCTGAAACAGTTGTTGTTCCGTCACGGCGTCAAGGTTCTCGACCGCCCGGAAGTTGGCGCCCCAGACATCCGGCACGAAGGTGACCGTCAGCTGATTGGTCACAAGCGTGTATTGAGACTGTGGTCCCGTCGTTGGAATGGGCGGCACCTGGCCGGGATTGGCAATTAGGTAATCCGCGCCGTTCGAATTTCCCGATATCTGCGGAAAATACAGTCCGCGCTGAGCCAGGGCATTGTATCGAGCGACCTTGATCGCCGCCTCGGCCGCCTGCAGGTTTGGATTGCGGTCGACCGATTGCCTGACCAGTTGGTTTAGCGGCGGGGATTTGAACGCCGACCACCACCGTGCTGAAACGTCGGCCCCGGTGACGAAATGCTGCCCGGCCACCGCAGGTCCGCCGCGACCAGGATCAGGCGAAGCAAGTTTTCCGCGCACGTAACCATCGGCGTCCGGCGCTGGAGGCGAGACAAAAGTCGGGCCGACGGCACAGCCAGAAATGGCCAACGCAAGGATCCCGGCGGGGACTCCGCAGGCCGCTTGCCACCATCGACGCACGATGTACAACATCAGATCGATCCACTCAAAACGTCGACCATCGGACTACTCGATCAACCTTCTAGACCTTTTTCAGCTTCCGGTGCGCCCTCATCATCGGCGACAATCGGATTTTCTCTTGCGAGAAATATCTTTCGAAGCGCGGGCGCGACCACGAGCAGCAGCAGAGGTCCGATAAACATACCGCCCACGACCACGGTCGCCAAAGGGCGTTGCACCTGGCTTCCTATGCCATGCGAGATCGCTGCCGGAAAAAGGCCAACGCCTGCCGAGAGCGCGGTCATCAGCATCGGCCGCATCCGTTGTTCAGCGCCATGGAAGACCGCCTCGGCGATATCCATGCCCTGCGCCCGGAGTTCCCGGAAGTAGGTAATGTTGAGAATTCCATCCATGACGGCGACGCCAAACAGCGAGATGAAGCCGATCGCTGCCGAGACGCTGAAATCGAGCCCGGCGAAATACAGGGCGATCAGGCCGCCCCCGATCGCAAACGGGATGCCGGCAACTGCCAGCAGGCTGTCGCGCAACGAATTGAACAGGCCATAGAGCAGCACAAGAATAAGAAGCAGGGTGATCGGCACCACGACCATGAGCCGCTTCTTTGCATTCTGCAGGTCGTCGAACTCACCGGCCCAAAGGATCTGGTATCCGTTCGGGAGCTTGATAGCCTTGGCGACGCGCGCCTGTGCCTCCTCGACCGTGCTGCCGAGATCGCGGCCGCGAACGCTGAACTTGATCGGAATGAAACGCTGGCTGCGCTCGCGATAGATGAACGAAGCGCCCGTATCGAGCGTGATGTCAGCCAATTCGCTCAGCGGAACATATCCATTGATGCCTGACGGGGTCGAATAGGCGACTTTGACAGTTCGAATGGCCGCAATGCTGGTGCGGTATTTGGGATCCAGCCTGACCGCCAGGTTGAACTGCCGATCGCCTTCGAGGATGGTTGTCGCGTTCGTGCCGCCGAGCGCTGCCTGAACCACGGTATTGACGTCGCCGGTATTGAGACCGTAGCGAGCGGCTTTTTCGCGATTGACCTTGATGTTGAGATTGGGCTGACCGAGCAAGTGAAATATGCCGAGGTCGGCGACGCCCTGAACCTTGGTCATCTCGGCCATCACCTGGGTCGCAAGCGATTCCAGCGTCTCCAGGTTTGGTCCTACGATCTTGACCGAATTGGCGCCCTTGACGCCCGACAGGGCTTCCTCGACGTTGTCCTGGATATACTGCGAGAAGTTGAAGCCGATTCCGGGCAATTCCTCGCTGAACTCCTTCTGCAACTCCTCGGTCAGTTTTTCCTTGGTGAGGTCGGCCGGCCATTCGTCGAACGGCTTGAGCGGTGCAAACAGCTCGACATTCGAGAACGGCGAGGCATCGCTGCCATTGTCGGGACGACCGTGTTGGGAAACCACGGTGAGGACCTCCGGATGCCGCAACAGGATTTCCCGCATCTTGCCCGTGGCCGCGGTGCCCGCATCAAGCGACATCGTAGACGGCATCGCCGCCCTGATCCAGAAATTGCCCTCCTCCAACGCCGGCAGGAATTCACTGCCAAGCCGGGAGGCGGCAAGCCCGCTGAGCGCGAGAAACGCCACTCCCACCATGACGGCAATCCCGAGATGGGACAGCGCCCATCGAAGCACCGGCGTATAGCTCGACCGCAGGGCACGGACGATTATCGTCTCGGTCTCCTCAATTTCCTTCGGCAGCAGCAGGGAGGCCAGAACCGGCGTCACCGCGAATGTCGAGAGCAGCGCGCCTGCCAGCGCGTAGCCATAGGTCCGGGCCATCGGACCAAAGATCTGGCCTTCGACGCCCTGCATGGTGAACAAGGGCACGAACGCCGTGACTGTAATCGCCGCCGTAAAAAAGACAGCCTTGTCGACCTGCAACGCACTGACGAAGATGACGCGCAGTCGCTCCGTCCACTTCTTGGCCGATGTGGTATGGGCATGTGTCGATGTCGGATCGGGGCCCCAATAACCTTCCGACAGATGCTGAAGAAGCGTTTGCCTATGCGCGTTGTCTGACTGAAAATTGCGGTAAATATTCTCCATCATGATCACCGCGGAGTCGACGATGATGCCGAAGTCGACCGCCCCGAGCGACAGCAGGTTCGCGTCTTCGCCCTGCAGCACGAGGATAATGATGGCAAAGAACAACGCGAACGGAATATTCGCGCTGACGATGATGGCGCTGCGCAGATCGCCGAGGAATATCCATTGAATGAGAAAGACCAGCAGGCAGCCGAAAATGAGATTGTGCAGGACGGTATGCGTGGTCACCCCGACCAGCGAGCTGCGATCGTAGTAGGAAACAACTTTGACCCCCGGCGGCAGGCTTCCATCGCTATTGAGCTTCTCGACCTCGGCCTCGACGCGCGGGATGATATCGTTGGTATGCTGGGTCCGTCCCATCACCACAATCGCGGCCGCGATATCGTCATCATGGTCCCTGCCCCCGATTCCCAGGCGCGGCACGTAACCAACGGAAACGCTCGCGACATCCTTTACCTGGATCGGAAGACCGTTCGACTGGGTTAAGACGACGTTCTCGATATCCTGGACCTTGTAACCCTTGGTGACGTCGTCGGCGCCACCGCTGTCGACCAATCCAACACCGCGAATATTGACGGACTGCTGGCCGATCGAGATTTCGCGGCCGCCAACATTGATGTTGGCATTGCCGAGCGCGGTGATGAGCTGGGGGATCGAAATATTGTAGGCTTCCAGCTTTCCGAGATCGGCGTCGACGTTGAATTGCTTTGTGGTGCCGCCCCAGCTGTTGATCTGCACCACGCCAGGGATGGTGAGAAGGCGCCGGGTGACGACATAGTCTTGTAACGTCCGCAGATTGGTCAGCCCGAAATGCGGCGGACCGACAACCTGATAGCGGTAGATTTCACCGACCAGGCTGGATTGCTGTATCTGGGCGACCTGGTTGCCAGGCAGGTTGACGTTCTGCTGCAGGCTGATCGACGCTTGCGTCAGGGCAAAATAGAAGTCGACCCCGTATTTGAAGGTGACGCGGACAAACGACAGGCCATAGAACGAGGTCGAGCGGATATTGATGACCCCGGGCGTCGGGTAAAGCCCCACTTCCATTGGAATGGTGTAATATTTCTCCATCTCCTCGGCGGACAGGCCGGCGGCCTGTGCCGTGATTTCCAGAATAACCGGCGCCGGATTTGGGTAGGCTTCGATGTTGAGCCGTGAAAACGCGATGATTCCCGCGGCACAGAACACCACAAGACCCAGGACAATGATCGCGCTGCGCGTCAGCCCGAACTCAAGTAGAGACTTAATCAAGTGACCCCGCAGTGTGTACCTGGTTTAACGAGTCCAGAGCCGTTCATCAGCCGGCATCGCCGAGCAGGAGTTTGTTGCTCAGAAATATCGCGCCATCCGTGACAACGATTTCTGCAGGCTGAAGGCCTTCCAATATCTGGGTCCAGCCATCCTGCTGCAGGCCGACCTTAACGGTTCGTTTTGTGAAATGACGGCTGTCGCTGGTCACCCACACCGTCATCGTTCCGTCACCTTCCCTGACAACGCCGTTCGCCGGCACCGCAAGCGACTGCATCGGGTCTCCGACACGAATGACAAAGCTTGCGAACATTCCCGACCGCAGCAGATGCTTGGGATCGTCGATTTGCGAGCGGACCAATTGCCGATGGGTGTTGGGGTCGATGATCGATCCCAACGTCGTCACGCGCCCTTTGAAGACGGTGTCCGGATATGCCGGTACCTTTACCTCTACGCTCTGACCGAGCTTGTAGGCCGGCGCGTCCGTCTCGATGACATTCGCGATCATCCACATCGTCGATAGATCAGCCACCGCATACGGCGCCGGCGCATTGCCCGGCTGGGTCAGGAACCCGGGCGCCGCACTGCGCGCCACCACTCTTCCGGAAATCGGGCTGGGGACCAGCAGAACGGAATCGACCTTGCGCTTGTCGACGATCTGGTCGATCTCGGCATCGGTCTTGCCGAATATCCGAACCGCGTCCCTTGCGGCCTTGAAATTACCCTCCGCGGTCTGCTCGTCCGAGGTTGACTGATCGACGTCTTTCTGGGCGCTGCCGCCCGCCTTCAAAAGCTGGGTGGCGCGCGCCAGCGTCCGCTTCTGCAATTCCAGTACGCCGGCGGCCGCGAGCAGCGTTGATTCAGCCTGCAGCAGGTCCGGGCTATCGATGGTGAAGAGGACGTCGCCGGCCTTGACGTCGTCGCCTATGTTGAAATTGGCTTTGAGAATCTTCCCCGGATATTGCGAAAATACCTGGACGAGCAAATCCTCGTTAAAATCAATGGTACCGACAGCGGTTTTGAAAAGTGTAAAATCACGCGATGCCAGAGGACCTATCTTGAGGGCACTCGCCTGCTTTTCGGATAAATCAACCGACGCGTCCGACGACTTGCCGGATTGGTCCGCGGCCGCAGATGAATTCGCCTCCTTTCGTCCCGCCGCAGTATCGGCATGGCCGATGAAGCCCCTGCTCCAAAACAGTGCGGCCACGCCGATCACGATCAGCGCGAAAAGCACCACCCGAGATAGCCTCGAAAGGCTTCCGAAAACATTCACGTGACTACCCCCGGAGACGAACAGCTACCCATAACACCATCAGTCTCAACGCCAATTTCGCCTGATCGACCCTAGGCCACTACGCTTACGTCCGCCTTACAACCCCCAGCCCCTTGCGTCGCTTTTTTACGGCATTCACACGATTACTTGCTGCAAATCAAGCAGCGCAGACGCGCGGCGCAAATGTCGCACCCTGATTCGAGCCGTTTAAATCTAAAGTAGAGAACGTCCCGGGACGCCCATCCACGGGCCGGAATAATCGATTATTCCGGACTCAAGCCAAAGGCGGAAGTGGCGAGGCGCGCTATTCGACTTCCCGCCACATCGGAGACTTCGGACCTCCATAGTAGCGCATGGCGGCGGGCCCTGCGCTCTCCCGAGCCGGGGCGCCTTGGATATATTGCGCCCGCGCGTTCAACCCATGGAAAGGAGCGGTGTGAACCCTGTGCCTGGCCGCAGCATCGCTGGCGAACCCGGCGGCAGGGATCATCGCTGCAGCCAAAGCCAGGGACCCCCTCCGCGCACTTCTGGAATTAATGTTGGGCATGGCCTCAATCCCCAAATACGAAGTCTTCACAACTAGCGATCCGACCACATCGGAGATTTTGGGCCGCCATAGTAGCGCATCTGACCGCTACCGTCCGACTTCCCCGATGTCGCAACTCCCGTATCGCCGGCGCATCCCGCAGCAGCGCCACAGAGCGCGGCGGCAGCCAGCACAATCCCGGTCCTTCGCATCCACGCCGGCAAGGTCGCGTTCGCTTTGCGCTTGCGGCATGAAAACGGTTCTACATCGACCGTTGAACGGCTGAGGCAGGCGTCAATATCTCGTAGCAACGGCCCCTCCAAATTTGAAGTCCAGGCCCAGCGTTATGACGGAGTAGGTGCTGTTGACCGTGTAAGGGAGCTGACCGTTCGGCGTGAGCGGCGCGCCGGCGCGGCTGTACGCACCAAAATCGTAGTAGCGGTATTCCAGTTTGCCGATGATGTTATCGGTCAGCGCATAGGCAATACCGCCGCCGCCGGTCAGGCCGCTCCGGTGATTCGTGAACTGATCGATTCCATTTACCGGATCGGTGTTGGTATGAACCAGGTCGCCATATGCCCAGCCACCGGTGAAGAACATCAGCAAGCGGTCAACGGTGAAACCGCTTCGCGCACGCAGCGTGCCGCCCCAGCGCAGGTTTGTCGCATCGTTCGAACCGAGGGCAAACGCGTCGTTGCCCTTGATATTGGACCAGAACAAGTCGCCTTCGACGCCGAATAAATATCGGCCGCTCTGCACGTTGTACCCCGCCTCGCCGCCCGCCAATTCGCCCTGCGAGGAATAATTGACGGTGTAATTTGCAGCGCCGGCAAAGCCCAGCGCGTTATCGAGATTGTGATTGCCGTAACCGCCGCCACCGAACCCGCCGACGTAGAAACCGGTCCAGTCATAGACTGGCGCCGCGAGCACCGGAGACTTGGTATAGGCGGTCGGAAGATCGGCCGCCAGTGCCGGCGATAACAGGCCGAGCACGCCAAGCGCGACGGTGGTGAAAAGAATTCGTTTCATATTATTCCCCTATCGAATTGGTCCGATGAAGTGTCTGATGACAGATGGTCGTCACCAACCTTTCCTTGCATCAGAAGTGAATGATGATGTCCGCCGAACCGATGAGGGCGAAGTCTTTGGTAGCCGGGATACCGAGGTTCGAATTGCCATTGAACGCGTTCGCATTCAGCGACCTGTAATACGAAACCTCGGGCCGGATCTCGATCTGGGGAGAGAACCAGTGCTGCCAGCCGATACCGGTCTCGAAGTACGCGGTCTTGGTGCCGGTACGCTGTCCTTGAGCATCGTCATAATACTCAAGACGATACGAAATGTTGTCCAGCGGCGACGGCTTGTAGTTCAGGTAGGCGAGAGCGGTCGTCGTGCTGGTATTACAGGTGAGCACCGTTGGGTCTTTGCATTGCGCGAGGCCGGGCGCGTTGAACGGCATGAATTGGGGCGAGAACGGAGTACCTCCGCCGGCGACAATGCCCGCGGCCGTGCCATTAAGCGCATTGGGTACGTTTCTCTCGCCCAAATTGTACGCTTCGAACGAGATATGCCACTGATCGTTGAAGATGTGATAGTAGGTCAGTCCGTACCATTGCAGGTTGTTGTAGCCCCACTGACCACCATTGATCGCGTCGGCGACAACGTTGATGCTGTCTTTTCCGCTGTCGGTTGTGTAGCGAAGCCCGGCGGTGACGCTGGGCGTCGCGCCCGGATCTTTCAGGAATGTCGAACCTGGATAAAGCGGGTTGCCCGGGAGCAGGTTCGTGAGACGCGCGCCTTCGTCCCAGGGCATCGTGTCGCTGCCGACACTATAACCTAGTTGGAGAATCCAGTTCTTGGTCATCGCCAAAGTGGCTTGAACTCCGGTGTTGGTGTAGTTGTCGAAGGTGTAGGTCATCGAGTGCGTGTACATGTAATTGTTCGGCGCGAGCTGGGCCTCGATGTCCGGAATTGAAATGAAGCGCCCGAACCGGATCAAAAGTCCCTCGGCGACCTGCGGGATGAATACCTCGCCATAGGCCATCGGCAGGTCGTAGCCGTAATTCTTGTTCTCGTTCAGGAGCTGGTTGCTCCACAGGCCGTAGGCCGTGGTATAGCGATAATTCTCGCCGTAAATCGGCGCTAACCGGAAGCCCCAGTCGACGTGGTCCTTCTGGACCGTATCCGGCAGCCGCTCGATATAGACGACCGCCTGATCGAGTTGGACCGTGTTGGGGTTATAGTCATAGGCCGCCGGCGCGTTGCCGCCCTTCACGGTATTGGTGCTGAGGTTGCCGCCGGCATTGATCCAGCCATAAATCTGAATATGAGAATCGCTCAACGCCTGACCCGCGGTAGTATTGCTGAGCGCAGCCATCAGCGGGCTATCGATCGAGTTCGGCCGCGTCACGCCAAGGCTGGTCGATCCGCCATACGGCCACTCCGTAAACGGCATCGGGGGCGTGCTCTGCGGCGTGGTCGGCCAATAATCACGACGCGACGGTGGCACTTTTGGATCTGCCGGCGCGACTTCATGCCCCCATTCGAGTCTGTAGTAGCTGACCAGACGACTCATGAAATCCAGGCCGAGATAAGGGTCGAGACACGAATAGTTCTTGTAGGGATCGCCGCCGTTGATGCAGGCGTTGGCCTTAGGCGTGGCGTCCGCAGCACTTGCCCCGTTGATCATGCCGATCGTCGCCAACGAGACGCCTGCCAAAAGAAGTTTTTTCATAGTTTTGCCCCAAGCTGCTATTACAGACGCCTTCAGGCGCTCTCACGGTTTGTTCACCCTGAGAATTATCTTTCGTTGGGGGACAGAAAAAATCGATACGCTTCGCCGCGCCGTTTCATAAAGAATAGATAACTAAAATCGCGGCTTTGACCCTGATTGCTCGTGCAATCATCAGTTGCCCATTGGAGCTGCTTAAATACCCGGCGAAATACGCGACTTTTCAGCAAATATCGGCAACGCGCTGCAACAATTTCCTCAGCCATGTGTCTTTTTCGTTACAATGTCTGACACTGATCGAAGATCTTTTGTCCGCGAAAACAAGCAAGCCGCGCCTTGGCTATTTTTTTTCTATGGAAATGGCGGCGTTTGCCCATCGAAGATATATGTCGCTAATCGTTATGCTGGCGTGGTGAACGAAATCTGTTCGCTCCTCACGAGGCGTGACGATGGAAGCTGTGGCAGACGCTGCATATGACGTGGGTAGCGTGGCTCTCGCAGGCGGGATTGAGAACTTCGATCTCAGTTTCTTGCCGAAGAACCTGACGGCTCAGTGCCAGAGTCTGATCGTCAGCTACCACGAATTGCACGGCTATGCGTGCCTCCCGAACATCCTGTGGAAGGCCAGGCTGGGGCATTTCATCGAAGCGCATCAGGAATTTCGGCAACTCCTCAAGAAAGCTTCAACGACCCGGAGCGCAAAGAAATCCAACGAGGGCTTTGCTCTGATCGCAACGACGATATTGTCGCTTGAAATCCTGGCAAGCAGTTTCGCCGGATGGAGCGCGATCTACCCGCAAGCGGGATTGATCGCCCGTACAATCCTGCAGCAAAATGCGCGCAGCCCGCATATGCCTTTGATGGAGTTCTATCTCTATCCGCCCAAATATATCAGTTCAACCGCCATCGCGACGCTTGCTCCGCCCGCGATTCTGCAACCAACCGAGACGGAATTGTATCCCGCGGCGAAACCAGAATTCTCCGACGAGAAGCTGGCCCTCAATTACGCCAATACGATTCATCGGGCGTTGCATGGACGGCCGCTTTATACGGTTGCAACATCGCCCGCCTTCGATCCGGCTTGATTGGCGCAGCGACTCCAGAAGCGGCTGCCAGCGGCAATCCGTCGCGGTTGGCGGCATCGCGCGGCTAAATATCGCTCATCCCGGCGGTCGGACATC
>JAJYAH010000079.1 GCA_021779635.1 Pseudomonadota bacterium
CGGATCCCGCGATCCATTCAACCGCCAAAATGTGAGGACACGACGATCATGAGGATCAAACTCTATTCGGTCTGCCTCTTGCTGATGGCTGCATTACCATTGATCGCCAAAGCAGGCCCGAACCTTAACGCTCCGGATGAGAGTTTCTTCATCCATTTGCATGACCCGCGGGCGATGGCCAACGTCACGATTTCGGCTGTCCATGCCGGCGTCGTCGAGATATCAATTCAGCTTGAGACCGTCGAGGAATTGCCGCTGGAGGCTCAGTCTGTCTCGGTCACCCTCGCAAAGCCGGACGGGGGCGTCGCGCCAGTGACAAGCCTGGCGCAGCGAACCGCGGACGACCAGTGGACGGTGAAGATAGCTGCTTCCGCCGCCGGCCGCTGGAATCTCGGGCTCGGCATCACGCTGGGGCCCGCCAACACCGTCAACATCGCGTCGCCTGTTTTGATCTACTGAAACCTCCCCATAATTTCAGGGATAATCCGTCGCGCTGAAGCCGAACGCCGAATAGAAACGCCAGGTCGAGCGCACCGCGGGCTCTGTCTTGAGGCATATCAAGCGCACCACATTCGCTTTGACACACAAGAGATAAAACGAGGCTGAAAATGTCCGCAATCGAGATCGCAAAGCTTCATTTCTCCAAGGCCGTTTCGGAAGCGGAAGCGGCCGGGCTCGGTCACGACAGTGTCTGCCGCTCGCTGCTTGGCCTCATTGTCTCCAAGTATCTCGAAGGTGGCAGGAGCGTCTCCGACGTGCAGTCCGAACTCCGCTTTGTCGCCGATAATTGCGATCCCGGGACCGACTTCATCTTCATGCGTCCCTGAGTGCTTCGCACCATTGCGTTTGCTCGGCATTTTGACGCCGATCAAATCGGAAAGCCGCCCGAAGGATAACCTGATCTCATGGGTACAAGACAAGCATCGCGTGCTCAAAAGATCAAAAAAAAGCGGGGCCGCGCAGAAGAGGTAGCTTGCCCGGGTTGCAGCGCACGGATGAGCCGCAGGTGCCTGAAAAAACCAGACGATGAGACCGGTCTGATTGAAGTGATTTATCGCTGTCCCAAATGTGGTACGGTAACTATCCGCTGGGTCGACGAATGAGTGCTCCTCATTGAGGTTCGCATGTCGCAAGTTACGGTTTTGCTTGCAAGAGGCATTGGGATTTTTACCGTTGTGCTCGTGACGGCCATCATGGTCCGCGGTGTGTCGGTTATTGCAGCCACAGTCGCCGACGGACCTGTTATGCTCGCCTACGCGATCATCAGCCTCGCAATCGGTGTCGCGATGATCGTCGGTCACAGCGTCTGGTCCGGCGGGCTGCTTCCCGTGGTCGTCACCCTGGTCGGCTGGTTGATCTTCCTGAAGGGCCTGGTGCTTCTGATGCTGCCGCCCGATGTGCTCTCGCGGACTTTGGGACAAATGCAATACGGCGAGCATTTTAATCTTTATCTCGCGCCGTCGCTTGCGATCGGACTCTATCTGACCTGGGCAGGCTTCAAGACGCCGATGTGCGGCCGATAGCTGCTCCAAACGTCAATTCGACTCCTCGATTTAGAAATCCCCATTTGAGTTTGCGCTGGCACAACAAGTGCTGCGCCGTCCCGCGCAATATTCTGGTCATCGAACACAGGGGAAGACGACCATGATGAACCGTCGCAATCTGCTGCTCAGCGCAGCCTTTCTTACCGTCGCAATCGCAGCTCCCGCGTCAGCCGCCGATGAACCCAAGCTGCCCCGCCAGCATGTCGATCTGGTTGCGCCGCCCTTCGTCCATCCCCATGAACAGGCCACCAAGGCCGGCCCGAAGATCATGGAGTTCACGCTCAAGATCGAGGAAAAGAAGGTCGTCATCGATAACGAGGGGACCACCTTTCAGGCAATGACCTTCAACGGCTCCATGCCTGGCCCGTTGATGGTGGTGCATGAGGGTGACTACGTCGAGGTGACGCTGGTCAATCCCGACACCAATTCGATGCCGCACAACATCGACTTCCATGCTGCCACCGGCGCGCTCGGCGGCGCGGAGCTGTCGCTCATCAATCCAGGCGAGCAGGTGACGATCCGCTGGAAGGCCACGCGCACCGGCACCTTCGTCTATCACTGTGCCCCCGGTGGTCCGATGATCCCCTGGCACGTCGTCTCCGGCATGAATGGCGCCGTGATGGTGCTGCCCCGCGAGGGATTGACCGACGGCAGGGGCAAGCCGCTGCACTACGACAAAGTCTTCTACATCGGCGAGCAGGATATTTACATCCCAAAGGACGAGAAGGGTAAATACAAGTCCTACGATTCTCCGGGTGAAGCCTACGCCGACACGGTTGAAGTGATGCGCAAGCTCGTTCCGACCCATGTCGTCTTCAACGGCAAGGTCGGCGCGCTGACCGGCAAGAACGCGCTGACCGCCAAGGTCGGAGAAACCGTGCTGATCGTGCATTCGGAGGCCAATCGCGACAGCCGCCCGCATCTGATCGGCGGACACGGCGACTATGTCTGGGAAACCGGTAAGTTCTCCAACGCTCCCCAGACCGGTCTTGAGACCTGGTTCATCCGCGGGGGGTCCGCAGGAGCCGCGATGTACACGTTCCTCGAACCCGGCATTTACGCCTATGTCACCCATAATCTGATCGAGGCCGTCGAACTCGGCGCGACCGCCCACTTCAAGGTCGAAGGCAAATGGAACGACGACCTGATGACCCAGGTAAAGGCGCCGTCAGATATCCCTCCGGCAAACACCAACTGACCAAACCGGGTGCCGGCGCAGACCGGCACACCCTCGGCCATGCTGATCTCATTCCAAATCAAGTTAGCTCTGGCCTGCGCAGCGGGCCTTGCCGGTCCTCTGGCGGTCGCTCCGCTTATGATGGAGAACGGCGCTCCGGACGCCGGACTGCGCGACCGCCAGGCGATCCTCGAATTGCACCCCGGCGCGATTTCCTACCGCGTCAACGGCGACTTCACCCATGCAGGCAGGCAAGCGGCGGCACCCCTGGCGAAGATCCGCTTCGACAGGCCGCTCGCTATCATGAAGCATCAGGTGAGCGCTTCCGATTACCAGCTTTGCGTCAACGACGGCACCTGTCGCGCGCTGGACCGCGGCGTGGTGATCTCGGCCGATCGCCCCGCCGTCCAGGTCAGTTGGCACGACGCGGACACTTACGCGGACTGGCTTTCGCGCAAGACAGGCGAAACCTACCGCCTTCCGACCGATGAAGAATGGGCATTCGCCGCCGGTAGCAAATTCAAGGACGACGGCATTACAATCGACCAAAACGATCCGTCAAAACGTTGGATCGCCCGTTATGAACGTGAAGCGGATCGCGCTCCGTCCGACGCTGCCACGCGCATCTTTGGCAGCTTCGGCGCCAATGAAAACGGTCTGCAGGATGTCGGCGGCAACGTCTGGGAATGGACAGCGACCTGCTTCGAGCGGAACGTGCTCGACGATACCGGTCACATCGCTTCGAAGAGCCCCAACTGCGGTGTGCGCGTCGTCGAGGGACAGCACCGCGCCTACGTCACCGACTTCATCCGCGACGCCAGGGCCGGCGGCTGCGCGGTGGGGGTTCCTCCGGACAACCTCGGCTTCCGACTGGTCGCAGAGCGCCATAGATGGTCCGGCGTGCAACGCCTCGTTGGCCGCGCTGCCACCAGGCTCAAAGCTTTCCTTTGACCGGTTCGCAGATGGCGCTCACCGTGCCTGCTGATTGCTAATCATGAAACAGGCTCCGCGCTGATCCGTGATCGCGATAGAGCCTACAGCGAACGTTTTCATCCGACGACGTTGATCAATGGGCGTTCGCTTCGAACCACAACGCGGGGGTTGATTGCAGACCACATCAATCATTTGTGCCAATTGCCGCATCATTGGGTTGATATTGATCAAATAGCGGGTCTTATTTCCATTTAGTGTAGCTGGCTTGATCTGGGTTTTATCCGGAGATTCATTCCATGCGTGCACACGAGATTATGTCGCGGCATGTCATTACGACCACCGCTGACACCCCAGCGATCGATGCCATCAAGATCATGCTGTCTCATCACGTCAGCGGTCTGCCGGTCGTCGATTCCCGTGGAAAGCTGATCGGCATTCTGTCAGAAGGCGATTTCGTCCGACGCTGGGAGCTAGGCACGGAGAAGCCACGAGGCCGATGGCTTGGCCTCCTGGCCGGTCCGGACCGAGCCGCCGTTGATTTCTCCCGACAACATGGCCGCACGGTCGGCCAGATCATGTCACCGGACCCGATCGCGATTGGCGAGGAAACGCCGCTGGAACAGATCGTCCGGCTTATGGAATCGCGCAATGTGAAGCGCCTTCCCGTGATACGCGGCGATGAGATTGTCGGAATGGTGACGCGTGCGG
Organism: Pseudomonadota bacterium; assembly: GCA_021779635.1. The sequence continues at coordinate 4,363 of JAJYAH010000079.1, forward strand.
ACTTTCTGACTGCCATCGCGAACCTTTCGCTCGATATCCGGAGCTATTCGGAGACCGACGATCAGATTCGCAACTCGGTCATTGCGGCCATATCGCGTGCATCATGGCGACCGTGCGCGTTAAACGTCAGTGTTCACGACGGTGTCGTGGTGCTGAGGGGTACGATCAGGAGCGATAATGCCCGCAAGGCTGTCATCGTCGCCTCGGAAAACGTTGCCGGAGTCCGGAGAGTTGAAGACCAGATGCTCAAAATCGCTCACCCGGTCGCGGAGGAGGACTATGGAGGCGGTGATTTCGTCTCCTTGCAGGAGGAGCCCTCGACGGCTGATGATGAGCCCTTATAGGTTAGGCCCTGCAGGTGTGCTAGCAACAAGCCGCCGCGACATGCGGCATCGCATAGCGACGTCACGCGGACAATCGCAAAGTTGATTCATAGAATCGGTATTATGACCGCGAAAGACAGCGCACCCTCGCCCCCATCAAGACAGGTCGATTTCCTTTTGATCGGCGGCGGTCTCGCGAGCGCCACTGCGGCCGAGACGCTGCGCTCGGAGGGCGCGACAGGCTCGATTCTGATCGTAGGTGCGGAGGATGTGCGTCCCTATCACCGCCCGGCCTTGTCCAAGCGGGGGCTGGTTGGAGGTGAAGACGACCTATTGTCTTTTGTTCATCCCGAAGGCTTCTACCGAGAGCACAACATCGAACTTCGGCTCAATACGAGGGTATTGGCCCTCGACACTGCACAACAGACCGTGACGTTAGCAGCCGGCGAGAAAATCGGCTACGGCCGGCTCTTGATCGCAACCGGCGCGATACCGAGGACGCTTTCGATTCCGGGCATGAGCCTTGCCGGCATCCATACGCTCCGCACCAAAACCAACGCAGAGGCAATCACGCGGGAGGCCGGTCATGCGAAATATGCCGTTGTGCTGGGAGGCAGTTTTCTCGGCATGGAGATCGCCTTTTCATTGCTGAGTCGAGGGCTCGCCGTCACCATTGTCGAACAGAGATCTTCGCTTCTCACCCATCTCGACGCGCCTGACCTCTCCTCCTATTTCCAGCACTATGCTGAAGGTCGTGGAATATCGGTGCTGCTCAACGAGACGGCTGCCGCTGTTCACGGCCAAGGCCGCGTTCAGGAGTTGGAAACCAATACAGGCCGCCGACTGCCATGCGATCTTCTTGTCATTAGCATCGGAGTTGAACCCGCTTCCGATTTTCTTGCCGGCAGCGGTATCGCCCTCAACGACGGTCGGATCGTGGTCGATTCCTTGCTGAGAACGAATGCGGCTAATGTCTTCGCAGCCGGAGACATCACGGTCTTCTACGATCCTGTATTTGCGCGCGAGCGGCACATCGAGCACTGGGACAACGCAGTGAAGCAAGGGCGTCTTGCCGCAAGAAATATGTTGGGACGCCGGCTTCCTTACAACGAGATCTCATACTTCTACTGTGAGTTCGGCGAGATCGGATTCGACATACTCGGGGCGACCGAGGGAGGTGAGGAGCGGATCGTCAAGGGTTCGTTAGATGCACGATCATGCGCAATATTCTACCTAAGAGGCGACATACTGCGAGCGCTATTCTCGATCGGTAGGCCTGCAGACGAAACCCGAGTCGCAGAAGGCCTGATCCGGTTCCGTGTCAATCTAAACGCCGTCAAGGACCGATTGAGCGAGCCGACGTTGACCCTGGACCGCATACCGACCCAGACAGCGTTGATTCTGCAAGGTGGCGGCGCGCTGGGTGCATTCGAATGCGGCGTCGTGAAGGCACTCGAAGAGCAGCAGATTTATCCCGACATCGTAGCAGGGGTCTCGATAGGAGCCTTCAACGGTGCGATCATCGCCAGCAATCCCGGGCATGCCACTCGGGCCTTGGAAGCCTTCTGGGACGAACTCGCGATTGTCGTGCCAAACCGGGCGCCGATCTGTGATGACTACGATGGAGTCGCGATGCGGGTACTGGCCTTCGGCGTCCCGCAGTTCTTCAGGCCGCGATGGATGTCGTCGCCCCTTGCCATCCTGCAACCGCCGGTGCTCTGGACCAGCTATTACGACATGACGCCGATGCGCGCACTGATCATGAAATACGTCGACTTTTCAACGCTCAAAAATAGTCCCGTGCGCCTGCTGCTTGGCGCAGTGAACGTCGAGACGGCGGAGCTTGAGATATTCGACAGCTTTGTCGATGATCTTACTCCTGATCACATCCTGGCAAGCGGAAGTCTGCCACCCAGCTTTCCCTGGACGGTGATCGGCGGCAAGGCCTATTGGGATGGCGGAATCGTCAGCAATTCACCGCTCGACCTCCTCATCGACCGCTGTGGGCCGGACGGCAAGCGCGTCTTCGTCGTCGATTTGTTCGGCGGCAACAAGCCGCTTCCTTCCAACATGATGGAGGTCATGACGAGGCGCGACGAAATCGTCTATACGGAACGAGTGCGTAGCGACCTGCGCTACCGCGAGATGGTTGATGCCTATCGCAGGCTCATCGAAGAAATTCTTGCCGCGTTACCTCCGGCAGAAGCGGCAAAAGTCAAATGGCAACCTAAATATATACAATTGATGGGCGACGGCGCAGCGACGACCATCACGAGGTTCGTGCGGACTGGCGAGCCGGGAGAGCATTCTTCTCGCGAGTATGATTTTTCCAAACCAGCGATCGCGGCAAACAAGTCCGAGGGCTACTTGATAGCCAGGAAGACAATCATTGTCGGCTAGAAATGCCGGGCCGAGATGCATCAACTGACGGACACGATTGGAGACTGCAAACATGCATCGGCACATTTTGATTCCCACTGACGGCTCTGCTCTGTCACAAGTTGCAGTCGAATACGGCATCGCTTTAGCCAAGTCCGTCGATGCCAAGGTCACAGTATTGACCGTGTCCACTCCCTTTCACATCCTTGCAGTTGAGCCCGCTATGGTAACCGATACGGCGGAGCAGCACGCGAAGCAGGCGGCGGCCCATGCCAAAAAATATCTTGATACGGCCAAGGAGGTCGCGTTAGCGGCAGGCGTGGTCTGCGAGACGGTGCATCTCGAGCATGATCACCCTTATCTGGCGATTATCGAAACGGCAGCAAGGAAGTCATGCGATCTGATCGTCATGGCATCACATGGCCGGCGCGGGATCTCGGCTGCCGTGCTTGGAAGCGAGACCAGCAAGGTACTCACGCACAGCAGCATCCCGGTGCTCGTCGTTCGCCCGCCAAGCCGGCCGTTTTTCTCTGTCGAATCCTAATTCCGGCCTTTCCGACCTCGAATCGTCGTTCAGCAAATGCAGCCGGCGTGTCGGAAACGACCGCTTCCGACGGATTGGTCAGCCGATCTGGTCCTGGTTCGCGTTTGACCCAGCGCAAGCCATATTTGCCGTGACAGCTTATCGTTTTTCAATGTTTGATATGGCGGTCACTCGCAGATGGGGTCGATGGGAATGGACGGTGTCTGATCACGCCGGGAAGGTCATTATGTTCGGATGGCAGATGTCCCGTAGCGCGGCCAGGTATCAAGCTGCCCGCGCTCTATTTCAGCTGCTGCTGACGAGCAGCAGAATTTATAATCCACCCCAAAAACCCTAGGCCTGGATTCGGCGGTTTGCGAAGGCGCAACTCCGAGCCCCGACCTTGCGTGCAAGTTTGCAGATTCAGCATCAAAGACCCGAGCAGCGCGATCCACGACAGGATTAGCGCAACTCTTCCGGGGCTACCAGGGTCGGAGAAATAGGCTGGCGGCAGCGCAGGCATGACCGAAATCGTATCAGGCCGACGTCTCGCTGCCGCCAGCGGCAAACAAACATCAATAGTACCAGCAGTAGCCATGCCGGCAGACGCGATGATGCGGATAGATCAGACCGGGACCCCAACAATATCGATACCAATGATAGCCAGTCTCTCCGAGTCGATAACAGCCCGCATAGGCATTGCTGGGAAGGACGGCTCCGATTGACAGGACCGCCGCAACGACGGCTGACAAGGCGAATCTGCGCATTTTATTTCTCCTCGGGTGTGTGCAAAACTGATAATCACAGATCCCGGTTGTGATCCTTGCGCGAGATCAACTCGGCTCACGCGTTGCCCGCTGGAACGCAGCAAGCTCCCTACAAAGAGCTTGAGATTGATTTGATACAACGAAGGCGGCCGCATGGTGATTTCTCGCTCGTTTTGCGCGCCGTCACATGCCTCATGCCGTCAAACCCTTGGGCACGCCACCCGGGTTGATCCTGGTCAATGCCCGAAGAGGCTAGCGCTCTAAGCAGAATTATGGGCGATTTTGCACCAGGCAACGTCAAGCTGCACCGTCAAAACCTGATCGTGCTCGTACGCGACCTTGTCCGCGAGCTTCATCCTCAGCGCAGTCGATTCAGTGATGTGGAGCCGTCCAGCCGCATCGAGCGCGATCTCGGAATTGACAGCCTCGCCCGCGCCGAATTGATCCTGCGCATCGAACGAGCCTTTCATGTGCATCTTCCGGCACAGACGATCGGGGAGGCCGAGACCGTCGATGATCTTGTCCGCGCGCTCGAGCAGGCCGGGCCGGCGCTTGAGCACACGGCGTTCGCTGCATCACCGGCTGCTGGCCTTCCCGCGGTACCGGCTGCCAACGAAGCGCGCACCTTGATCGAGGCGCTTGAGTGGCATGCCGCACGACACACCGATCGGCTGCATCTGACCGTGCTGCAGGATGAGGCGGCGGTTCTCGGCGCCCTCACCTACGGAGAACTTGCAGCCGGGGCCAGGCGGGTCGCAAAGGGTCTGATCGCGCGCGACGTCTCGCCAGGTGACCGGGTTGGCGTGATGCTTCCGACCAGCATCGAATTTTTCGTGGTCTTCTTCGGCATTCTCTATGCTGGCGCAATACCGGTTCCGATCTACCCGCCGATGCGCCTTTCGCAGATCGAAGAACATTTGCGGCGTCAAACCGGGATACTACGCAATGCCGGCGCCTGCATGCTCATCACAATGGAAGAAGGACGGCAATTGGCCGGTTTTCTCGGCAATTTGGTCGAGAGCCTTCACACCGTTACCACGGTTGCGCAGATTGAAGCATCGGCGAAACCGGTCACGCTACCTCAGCTGAAGGATGCAAGCGCAACTGCCTTGATCCAATATACGTCCGGCAGCACTGGCGATCCCAAAGGCGTCGTGCTTAGCCATGCGAATCTGCTCGCCAACATCCGCGCGATGGGTACGACGATGGACGCGAGTTCGGCCGACGTCTTCGTCAGCTGGCTGCCGCTCTACCACGACATGGGGCTGATCGGCGCCTGGCTCGGATGCCTGCACTATGCGGCGCGGCTCTATGTGATGTCGCCGTTGAGTTTCTTGATCCGCCCACAAAGCTGGCTCTGGGCGATGCACCGGTACCGCGCGACTTTTTCGGCTTCACCCAACTTCGGTTTCGAACTCTGCGTTGCCAAGATCGCCGACGACGATCTCACGGGACTGGATCTATCCTCCTTGCGCATGGTCGCCAACGGCGCCGAGCCGGTTAGCGTCCAGACATTGCGCAAGTTTACCGAGCGCTTCGGCCGCTATGGCTTTCCTGCGCAGGCAATGGCGCCGGTCTACGGGCTCGCGGAATGCTCCGTGGGACTGGCCTTCCCGCCCCCGGGACGGATACCGATCGTTGATCGCGTCAACCGAGACCAGCTGAGCATGTATGGCATCGCTGAACCGGCGGGCCCGGCCGATCCGGCCGTGCTGGAGATCCCCGCTTGCGGTCAGCCACTTCCGGGTCACGAGATTCGGGTGGTCGACGAGGCGGGTTACGAGCTTGGTGAGCGCCGAGAGGGGCGGATCGAGTTTCGCGGCCCATCGGCCACGCACGGCTATTTCCACAATGACGTCAAAACCCGGCAACTTTTCCGCGGTCACTGGCTCGACACCAGCGACCGCGGCTACATGGCGGCCGGCGACATCTTCGTCACCGGCCGTATCAAGGACATCATCATACGTGCGGGCCGGCATCTCTATCCGCAGGAGATCGAGTAAGCCGTCGCCGAGGTGCCCGGCGTTCACAAGGGCGGTGTGGCGGTGTTTGGGGTGCCCGACGGCGCGTCCGGAACGGAACGGCTCGTGCTGCTGGTTGAAACGCGCGAGGCCGACCAGATTGCCCGCGCAGCCTTGCAGGCGCGGACGCATGAAGTTGTGACGGATGTCGCAGGCACACCACCCGATGAGATCGTACTTGCGCCGCCGCGCACCGTCCCGAAAACATCAAGCGGGAAAATCCGCCGCGGCGCTGCCAGGGAACTTTACCAAAGCGGGCAAATCGGCCCAGCCCGGCGGGCCCTGTGGTGGCAGCTGCTACGCCTGACGCTGGCCGGCGCCGGTCCACAGCTCAGGCGGTTCGGCCGATTGCTTCGCGAGAATCTCTACGCTGCCTGGTGGTGGACCGTGCTCGGCAGTGCGCTCCTTGCGGGATGCTTTTCCGTACTCATCCTGCGGACTGCAAAATCGCGCTGGGCGACGCTCAGACGGATCGGGCGTGGCGCATTTGCCGCGATGGGCATACCGCTCACGATCCGCGGATTCGAAAGGATACCGGCGTCAGGAGCGGTGCTTGTATTCAACCATTCCAGCTACATGGACGTCTTCGCGCTCGCCGCAACGCTTCCCGGCGAGCCTGCCATCGTCGCAAAGCGCGAGCTGGCACAGCAGCTTATAGCTGGACCCATCCTGCGCCGGCTCGGCACTCCGTTTGTCGAACGTTACGACGTGTCGGAGAGTCTGACGGATGCCGCGGCATTGGGTGCGCTTGCCCGCGAGGGCCGGCTCCTGGTCTTCTTCCCTGAAGGAACGTTCACCCGGAGAGCGGGGCTATCCGGCTTCTATCTCGGCGCCTTCAAGGTTGCCGCCGACGCGAACCTTCCGCTCCTCCCGGGCATCATCAAGGGCACGCGGACGGTGTTGCGCAGCGACCAATGGTTTCCGCGGCATAGCGCGATTAGCATCGAGATCGATGATCCGGTGCTGCCGGCAGGCACTGATTTTCAATCCATCGTCCAGCTACGCGACCGGGTCCGCCAAACGATGCTCGCTCGCTGCGGCGAACCGGATCTGGAAGAGCTCGTTAAACCCGAGCCGATGTCTCCTGTCTAATGGGGTGAGCCATGAAACTTGTTTCCGGTGCCTTCGCCGACGGAGCGGTAGTCCCGCGGCGCTTTACCTGTGATGGAGCGAACGTCTCGCCGCCCCTGCGATGGTCCGGCGCACCCGCTGGAACACGGAGCTTCGTCCTGCTCTGCGACGATCCCGATGCCCCGGCGGGCACATGGCACCATTGGGCAGCTTACGATATTCCGCCGACCGTGACGGAGCTTGCGGAAGACGTTAGGGAGAAAACAAAGATGAAGCAGGCAGTCAACGATTTTCGAGGAACGGGCTATGGCGGCCCGTGCCCGCCTCATGGCCATGGTCCTCACCACTACCACTTTCGTCTGCTTGCCCTTTCGACCGACCACCTTCGAGTCCGGGCCGATGCATCCTGCCGTGATGTCGAGCGCGAGGCACGCAAGTTCACGCTCGCGGAGGCAACGCTCGTCGGTTGGTATGAGAGATAGCGTCGGCAAGGCTATGGCATCTCGGTCAGGAGGCGCTCGATTTCGTCACGCTCGTGTGGGCCGGGGCCTTCCTGCAGTCGCGGCAACAGCTGTCGCTTTCGGGTGATGAGCTTTGCGGGGGGGTGTCAATCCGTCCACTGGCGGCGGTCAAATTACATTCTGCCCCTGGATACAGACCAGGCGGCCTGCCCGAAATAGCCATGGCTTGACTTGAGTCAATTTCATCGCCGCGTATTGGGTGTGTGTATGCGACAAGCGAAAGAGGAATTGTTCAAATGAGCGCCTCAAGAACTCTCGTCGTTTTCTATTCGCGGTCGGGAACGACGCGCAGGATTGCTCAGACTCTGGCCGGGGCCCTCAAATGCGACCTAGAGGAAATCACCGAGCCAAGGCCCCGGAGTTGTTTTCTCGGTTACGTACGGTCGCTCCTGGAAGCGGGGCGGAAGCTTCCTGCCATCATTGCACCGACAAAACATGACGTCTCGTCGTACGATCTGGTCGTTATCGGCACCCCTGTTTGGGGCTGGTCGGTAAGTTCCCCAGTTCGCGCGTACTTGATGGCGACTGCGAGCCAATTACCCGAAGTCGCATTCCTCTGTACCCTTGGAGGCAGAGGCAGTGAAAGCGCCTTTGCACAGATGACGGCCATCGTCGGCAAGAAGCCTCGCGCCGTTTGCGCAATTACGCAGCGGGAAGCTTTGTCGGCAAGCCATATCGAACGGCTGGCGGCGTTTGAGAAGGCGCTGGCGGAAAGCCATTAACTGAGTGGAGAGAATCGATGGAAAGCGCAACATTCCGCAAGTGGCTAAGCGAACAGGGGTGTCGCTTCGATACCCAACACGAAGGACGGGGAGAGGGACATGGAACTCTGACAATCCACCGTGAGGGGCGAATTGCTGAAATGCCTCTGGTTGGATCGCAGCACGAACTCGACACCAATTCGGTTCGCCAAGTATGCGAAACACTCGGCCTCGCGTGGTCCGACCTCCCCGGACCGAAGGGCCGAGTCTGAGGTGTCCGGGCGGAGCTCCAGAATCCTCATTTGGGAATGCGCCGGGTGATGGAGGCTGAACCGTATGGCGAGCGATCTCCCCACCTTCGCCGTCCCGCCTGGATTTCTTGGACTCGGACGCCGCGAGCACGATGCCGCGATCTCGATCGCAGGCATCCCACTCGATATCGGCACAACCAACCGCAGCGGCGCGCGCTTCGGACCGCGGGCCATTCGCCAGGCTAGCCGGATGCTGGTTGACGGTGCGCATCCGACGGCATGGATCGATGTTTCGAAATTGATGGTGTCGGATATCGGCGATTTTCGTATCGCGCTCGGTGACATTCCGGCGAGCCTAAAGGCCATCGAGGAGCAGGCCGCCGCCGTCGAGCACCTTGTGTCGCTCGGAGGAGAGCACGGTATCACGCTCGCCTTGCTACGGACGCTGGCGCGGCGCAAGGGCCCGCTCGCACTCATTCATTTCGACGCCCATGTCGATACCTGGCCTGATAATTCTGGTCAGCCCTATGCACATGGTTCGGTATTCTATCACGCCATCGAGGAGCGCCTTGTCGATCCACGCCGAATGATCCAGATAGGGATCCGCTCGCCGGTCCAACGCGAAGTTTTCGATTGGACGGTTGCGCAGGGTGTCACAATAGTCTCGTCGGAACAGGTGCATGAGCATGGCCCCAAAGCAGTCGCAGAGCGAATTCGCTCGATCGTCGGTGGGGCACCCAGCTATCTCAGCTTCGACATCGACGCGCTGGATCCGGCTTTTGCACCGGGCACCGGCACGCCCGAGATAGGCGGTCTGGCGTCGTGGCAGGCGCAATCGATCCTCCGGCGCCTGGAAGGCCTGCATTTCATTGGCATGGATGTAGTCGAAGTCGCTCCGGCCTACGACGTGGCAGAGATCACTTCGCTCGCAGCGGCCACGATGGTCTATGAGTATCTGGCACTCGCCGCTGTCACGTGATCGCCAGACCCTTGAGAATGTGTAAAACATCTGTCGATCGCGAGGCCACAAGATATGTTCCCAGTTCCGACTACCGTGTTTCTGACGAAGGGTGTCGGCATCCACCGCCATCAGCTAACATCATTCGAGCTCGCATTACGCGATGCCGATATCGAACAGCAGAATCTCGTCTCAATCTCGTCAATCCTGCCGCCTCACTGCAAGCTAACCTCCCGCGAGGGCGGCGTCGCCACTTTGCAGCCAGGTGAAATTACCTTCTCGGTCCTCGCCCGCTCAGAAACCGACGAGCCGGGCCGCCGCATTCACGCCAGCATCGGTTTGGCGCGGCCGGCTGATCCCGGTATGTACGGCTATATCGCCGAGCATCACGGTAGCGGCATGACAGCCGAACAGAGCGGGGATTATGCCGAAGACCTCGCCGCCTCCATGTTGGCCTCGACGCTCGGCATAGATTTCGATCCCAGCGCCGCCTGGAACGAACGCAAGAAGCTCTACGAACATACCCAGCTGATCATCGAAAGCCGGTCGATTACAGCTGCGGCCCAGGGCGATGATTCCGGATTATGGACCTGCGTGGTTGCGGCGGCCGTATTCCGATTTTGAGGTGATGCGGCAACAGCGCTGCTGTTCAGAGCAACGATTGGAATTTTTGCAACTGGACTACATTTCGCTGAGCTTTGTGGCTCTGGTGGTCTCGTTTTCGAGCACGAATATGTTGGTGGCCTGCCTAGGATGGGGTGCGCGGCCACTTGCGATTCTGACATGGCTCGTCGCAAAGAACCAAAATGCAAATATAGCGACCGAACTCCTCAAACATCTCGCGGTGGCGACTGCCATGGTAGCTGCTAGCTTCGCTAGGCAACCTTATCAGTGCTTACGTTCAATAGAGCGAGATGGCTTTTCGTCGAATCGCCATCTCGCTCTATCTTTTTGTTCGAGCATGATCTTTTTCGGAAAACCGGTACCCACTTTTTCGGATCATGCTCTAGGTGCGGCGAGCTCCCGGCGGAGCCTGGACCGGCTTCCAATGTCCGTCGCGGGATAATCCGGAAGTCAAATGACACCCTGCCCTAGCCTGAACCTGGAGGGCTTCCGGCGCCTGAATGCTTCAA
>JAJYAH010000805.1 GCA_021779635.1 Pseudomonadota bacterium
ATCCCTCCACGATCAAGGCGATGGCGGTTTATGTTCACTCGCTCGGCGGAGGGAAGTGACCGCAGGCGGACAGAGGAACCCGGAAATCCGCATCCTGTTTGAGCTGGATCAACTATGCGCCTAAGCCTGGATCTAGCTTAATCAAAGATGCGAGACGACTCACCCCGATGAACAAGCCTCTGCTCCCAGCTGACGTGGAACTTGATTCGTATGGGCCGCTTTATGCGGCTCGCAAACAGGTCTATCCGCAAAGCGTCTCCGGAACATTCCGCCGTATCAAATGGGGCCTGATGGCCGCCTGCCTCGGCGTCTATTACCTGCTGCCGTTCGTGCGCTGGAATCGCGGCCTTGGAGCGCCGAGCCAGGCGGTTTTGGTGGACCTCCCCAACAGCCGCTTCTATTTCTTCTTCATCGAGCTGTGGCCGCAGGAGGTGTATTATTTTACCGGGCTGCTGATCGTCGCCGCCATCACGCTTTTTCTGATGAATTCGGTCGGCGGCCGAATCTGGTGCGGATATCTTTGTCCGCAAACGGTGTGGACGGATCTGTTCTATGCGGTCGAGCGCATGGTCGAAGGTGACCGCCGCGAGCGCATGCTCAAGGCGGCGCGGGGCACGCGGAAGCTGCAGCGTTTCGGCGAGATTGTGCTGAAGCATTCGATCTGGCTGTTGATTGCGTGGTGGACTGGTGGCGCCTGGGTGCTCTACTTCAACGATGCGCCGACGCTGGTGAAACAGCTTGTGACCTTCCAGGCGCCGATGCTGGCTTATATCTGGATCGCGATATTGACGGCGACCACCTACCTGCTCGCGGGCTTCATGCGGGAGCAAGTCTGCGTCTACATGTGTCCATGGCCGCGTATCCAGGCAGCCCTCACCGATGAGTGGGCGCTCAACGTCACCTACAAATACGATCGCGGCGAAAAGCGCACGTCGCTGAAGAAGGCGAGCGAGTTGCGGGCGCTTGGCCAGGCCGCCGGCGATTGCATCGACTGCTATCAATGCGTTGCCGTGTGCCCGACCGGGATAGACATCCGTGACGGTGCACAACTCGACTGCATCCAATGCGGCCTGTGCATCGATGCCTGTGATGCCGTGATGAAAAAGATTGGCCGGGAACCCCGCCTGATCGGATACGACAACGACATCAACATACAGCGGCGCCAGGCGGGCAAGCCGCCGATCTATCGGTTCGTGCGACCGCGCACCGTCGTCTACTCCGCGATGATCGCCGGCGTCGGCGCGATCATGCTGTATGCGCTGCTGACGCGCTCGCTGCTCGACGTCAATGTGCTGCACGACCGCAACCCGCTCGCGGTGAGACTGAGTGACGGTTCAATTCGCAACGCCTATACGGTTCGCTTCCTGAACAAGCGGGCTTTTGACCGCGTGGTGGCGATCGATGTCGATGGCCCCATCAATGCAGCCGTCCATGTCGTTGGCGCCGATTCAGTCACGCCGGACCGGCCCATGATTATCCTCGGCCGGGACACCACCACCGAACTGAGGGTTCTCGTCACCGCACCTTCCGAAGACAATCCCGAAAAATCCATCCCGGTGAAATTCCGCATAACCGATATCGGGTTAGGCGAGGTTGCATCGACGACCGATAACTTCGTCTCTCCGTGAAAGCCCCAAGGGAGCTTCCCATGAACAGGTCGCATGTTTCACCGAAGCCGTTGACCGGCCGCATGGTGTTTTTGATGCTGATCGCGTTCTTTGCTGTGGTGTTTGGCGTGAACTTCATCATGATGAAGCTGGCGATCGACACTTTGCCGGGGACCGAGGTGGATAGCGCCTATAGCGCGAGCCTCGGCTATGAGAAGGAGATAGCGGCGGCGCGCGATCAGAACGCGCGGAACTGGCAGATAAATGCGCGCATTCGGCGCGGCCCGGGCGGCGATGCGACGGTGCTGGTCGAGGCGCGGGATAACAGCGGCGTCCTGATGTCGGGCTTGAAGTTTCAGGGTCGCCTTGAACGGCCCATCGACCGGCGGGCCGATCGGCCGGTTGAGCTCGTGGAAGTGGGGCGCGGCATTTATCGCGGGAGCGCGCCGGTGGTCGCTGCTGGACAATGGGATCTGGTTCTCGAGGGTGACGCCGCCGGACAGCGGATGTTCCTGTCGAAGAATCGCGTGCTGTTGAATTGAGGACGACATCATGCCCGCGACGCGGGACTTTTCGCATTATGTAAAGGACCTCGGGTCAGGCCTTCAGCACGTCGATCTGGCGGTTGAGGGCGTCAATTGCGCCGGATGCATGTCCAAGATCGAGCGCGGGCTTTCGGCGATGCCTGACGTCACGCTGGCGCGCGTCAATCTCACCGACCGCCGCGTCGCGCTGGAATGGAAAGAGGGGGCGCTCGACCCCGCCCACTTTATCGATCGCCTCGCCGAGCTCGGATACAAGGCCTACCCGTTCGAGACCGCTGATGCGGAGGCCGCCGAGATCGAACAGTCGCGCTTTCTGTTGCGCTGCCTCGGGGTTGCGGCGTTCGCCACGATGAACGTCATGATGCTTTCCGTTCCGGTATGGTCCGGCAACGTCAGCGATATGCTCCCCGAACAGCGCGACTTTTTCCACTGGCTGTCGGCACTGATCGCGCTGCCGGCTGCGGCCTATGCGGGGCAGCCTTTCTTCCGGTCGGCGTATCGGGCGTTGCGCACGGGCAACGTCAATATGGACGTCCCGATCAGCATCGGCGTTTTGCTCGCACTGGGTATGTCGGTCGTGGAGACGATCAATCATGCCGAGCACACCTATTTCGATGCGGCGATCATGCTGCTTACCTTTCTGCTTGTCGGGCGCTATCTCGATCAAAGCATGCGGCGGCGAACGCGGGCGGTTGCCGGAAATCTCGCGGCGCTGAAGGCTGAAACGGCCACCAAGTTCATCGGACCCGATGAGATTTCGCAAGTGCCGGTGGCTGCCATCAACCCCGGCGACATCGTCCTGTTGCGGCCGGGCGAGCGTTGCGCGGTCGATGGCGCGGTTACCGAAGGCCGATCCGAGATCGACCAGAGCCTGATTACCGGGGAGACCAGCTACGTCACGGCGGAAGCGGGCAACGCGGTCTATGCCGGTTCGCTCAACATATCCGGCACGCTGCGTGTTCGGGTCTCCGCAGCGTCGGAAAGTACGCTGTTGGCGGAGATTACCCGGCTTCTCGACAACGCGTTGCAGGCGCGATCCCGCTACGTTCGCCTTGCGGACCGGGCGTCGCGCCTTTACGCGCCGGTCGTGCACGCGACCGCGTTGCTGACGGTGCTTGGCTGGGTTCTTTTGGGTGCGAGCTGGCATGATGCCATCGTCACCGGTGTTGCCGTTCTGATCATTACGTGCCCCTGCGCGCTTGGTCTCGCTATTCCTACGGTTCAGACCGTTGCATCCGGCGCGATGTTCAGGGCCGGTGTGTTGCTCAATTCCGGCGATTCGATAGAACGCCTGGCCGATGTCGATCACGTTATTTTCGACAAGACTGGAACCTTGACCTTACCCGACCTCGAAGTAGTGAGCGGGGCCGATATCCCCGAATTTGTACGGGATATGGCCGGGCAACTCGCGCTCGCGAGTCATCATCCGGTTGCGGCGGCGGTGGCACGG
>JAJYAH010000080.1 GCA_021779635.1 Pseudomonadota bacterium
GGCGATCGACGCGCACCACAACCGTCTTGGCTTGCTTGTCGCTGACGACCACGCCCTGAAGCGTACGTTTCGGCATGTCGGCCCCTTACTTCTTCTTCGCGCGCTGCTGCGCGGCGATGGTCTTGACGCGGGCGATATCGCGGCGGGCTTCACGCAGCCGCGAGGTGTTTTCCAGCTGCCCGGTGGCGCGCTGGAAACGCAGGTTGAAGCGCTCCTTTTTCAGATTGAGGACGGCGTCGTCCATCTGATCGGGGCTCATTGCGCGGATATCGGCGGCTTTCATCTCGGCCATGATCACATTCCTATTCCGCAATGCGCGCGACGAAGCGCGTCTTGATCGGCAACTTGGCGGCGGCAAGCGACAGCGCTTCCTTCGCGGTCTGCACGGTGACGCCGTCGATCTCGAAAATCACGCGGCCGGGCTTCACCCGCGCCACCCACAATTCCGGCGTGCCCTTGCCCGAGCCCATCCGCACTTCGGCGGGCTTCTTCGACACCGGCACGTCCGGGAAGATGCGAATCCAGACCCGGCCGGCCCGCTTCATGTGACGGGTCAGCGCGCGGCGCGCCGCTTCGATCTGGCGCGCGGTGATGCGCTCGGGCGCCATTGCCTTCAGGCCGAACTGGCCGAACGACAACGTCGCGCCCGAAGTCGCAACGCCGTGGATCCGGCCCTTGTGCGCCTTCCGGAACTTGGTTTTCTTTGGTTGCATCATGGCTTACGCCCTCAAACCTTCTCAAAAATCGCTCAAGCAGCGTCGCGACGCGGCCGCGAGCTGTCGCCTTCGGCCATTTTCTTGTCCTGGGCCATCGGGTCGTGCTCAAGGATTTCGCCCTTGAAGATCCAGACCTTGACGCCGCAGGTGCCGAACGTCGTGAACGCGGTCGCCACGCCGTAATCGATATCGGCGCGCAGCGTGTGCAGCGGCACGCGACCTTCGCGATACCATTCCATCCGCGCGATTTCGGCGCCGCCGAGACGGCCCGAACAGTTGATCCGGATGCCCTCGGCGCCGAGACGCATCGCCGACTGCACTGCGCGCTTCATCGCGCGGCGGAACGCGACGCGGCGTTCGAGCTGCTGGGCGATCGATTCGGCGACCAGCGTGGCGTCGAGTTCCGGCTTGCGGATTTCGACGATGTTGATGACGACGTCGGACGCGGTGATATCAGCAACGCGCTTGCGCAACTTGTCGATGTCGGCGCCCTTCTTGCCGATCACGACGCCGGGGCGCGCCGAGTGGATCGTCACGCGGCACTTCTTGTGCGGACGCTCGATCACAATCCTGGCGACGGCCGCCTGCTTGAGCTCCTGGTGCAGGATCTCGCGGATTTTGACATCCTCATGCAGCAGCTTGCCGTACTCGTTCTTGCCGGCGAACCAACGGGAATCCCACGTCCGGTTGATGCCGAGACGCAGTCCGATTGGATTGATCTTCTGACCCATCGTATTCTCCCGCGCGCTTTAAGCGCTCGCCTCGGCTTCGACCTGACGAACAACGATCGTCAGCTGCGCGAATGGTTTAAAAACACGGCCCGAACGGCCACGGCCGCGCGGTGCAAAACGCTTCATCACGATGCCGTTGCCGACATGCGCCTCTGCGACGACCAGATCGTCGACATCGAGATCGTGATTGTTTTCGGCGTTGGCGATCGCCGATTCCAGGCACTTCTTGACGTCGACCGCGATCCGCTTGCGGGAAAACTGCAAGTCGGCGAGCGCAGCCGATGCCTTCCTGCCGCGGATCAATTGCGCGACCAGATTAAGCTTCTGCGGGCTCACCCGCAGCATGCGGGCGATGGCCTTGGCCTCGTTATCCGGGAGGCTCCGTTCGCGCTTTGGTTTGCTCATCGCTTAGTCCTCAAGCCTTCTTGGCTTTCTTGTCGCCAGAATGGCCGTGGAAGGTCCGGGTCGGCGAGAACTCGCCGAACTTGTGACCCACCATTTCCTCGTTGACCGATACCGGCACATGCTTCTGGCCGTTGTAGACGCCGAAGACCAAACCGACGAACTGCGGCAGGATGGTCGAGCGGCGGCTCCAGATCTTGATCACGTCATGACGGCCGGACGCGCGTGCGGCATCTGCCTTCTTGAGCAGCGAGCCTTCGACGAACGGGCCTTTCCAGACTGAACGAACCATGGTCCGGCGTTCCTTACTTCTTCCGCTTGTGGCGGCTAATGAGAATGAATCGGTTGGTCGACTTGTTCGACCGCGTCTTCTTGCCCTTGGTCGGCTTGCCCCACGGCGTCACCGGATGACGGCCGCCCGAGGTGCGGCCTTCGCCGCCGCCATGCGGATGGTCGACCGGGTTCATCGAGACGCCGCGGTTATGGGGCTTGCGGCCGAGCCAGCGGCTGCGACCGGCCTTGCCGATCGAAATATTCATGTGATCCGGATTCGACACCGCGCCGATGGTGCCGGTGCAGCGGCCGTGAACCAGGCGTTGCTCGCCCGAGTTCAAACGAACGATCACATAATCATGGTCGCGGCCGACGAGCTGCGCATAGGTACCGGCCGAGCGTGCGAGCTGGCCGCCCTTGCCGATCTTCAATTCGACATTGTGAATGATGGTGCCGATCGGCATGTTGCCCAGCGGCATGACGTTGCCCGGCTTCACGTCGACATAGCTGCCGGCAATCACGGTGTCGCCGACGGCGAGGCGCTGCGGGGCCAGGATGTAGGATTGCGTGCCGTCGGTATATTTCAGCAAAGCGATAAAGGCGGTGCGGTTCGGATCGTATTCCAGACGCTCGACGGTCGCCGGCATGTCGACCTTGGTGCGCTTGAAGTCGACGATGCGGTAGGATTGCTTGTGACCGCCGCCGCGAAAGCGCACGACCATGCGGCCGGTGTTGTTGCGACCGCCGCTGGATTGCTTGCCTTCGGTCAACGCCTTGACCGGCTTGCCCTTGTAGAGCGCCGAACGGTCGACCATCACCAGCTGGCGCTGGCCTGGCGTCGTCGGGTTGAATTTTTTCAATGCCATCGTCGTATCGCCTTATAGCCCGGTGGTGACGTCGATGCGGTGGCCCTCTTCGAGGGTCACGATCGCACGCTTCACATCCGACTGGGAACCGAACTGGCCGCGGAAGACCTTGGTCTTGCCCTTGCGCACCAGCGTGTTCACGCTCTTCACCTTGACGTCGAACAGCTTCTCGACGGCTTCCTTGATTTGCGGCTTGGTTGCCTTGCTCGCGACCTTGAACACAACCTTGTTGTGCTCGGAGGCCACGGTTGCCTTTTCGGTCACGACCGGAGCAACGATGATGTCGTAATGGCGCGGATCGATATTCTTCATTTGAAGCGCGCCTCCAACGCATCGAGTGCTGCCTTGGTCAGCACGAGCTTCTGACGGCGCAGAATGTCATAGACGTTGATGCCCTGGATCGGCAGCACGTCGATGTTCGGGATATTGCGGGCGGCGGCGGCGAAGCCGTTATGGACCTCGGCGCCGTCGATAATCAGCGCGTTGGTCAGGCCGAGACCCGAAAAATGTCCGATCAGCGCCTTGGTCTTGGCGGCCTCGAGGGTCGCCGATTCAATCACGATCAGGCCGCCATCCTTGGCCTTGGCCGACAGCGCATGGCGAAGCGCCAGCGCGCGAACCTTCTTCGGCAAGGCGAAAGCGTGCGAGCGCACTACCGGGCCGAACGCACGGCCGCCGCCGCGGAACTGCGGTACCCGGGCCGAGCCATGACGCGCACCGCCGGTGCCCTTCTGCTTGTACATCTTCTTGCCGGTGCGCCAGACATCCGCACGGCCCTGGGCCTTGTGGGTGCCGGCCTGGCGTTTGGCGAGCTGCCAGTTGACGCAGCGCTGGATGATGTCCTTGCGCGGCTCCAGACCGAAAATCTCGTCCGAAAGCTGCACCGAACCGGCTGCCTTGCCTTCAAGCGTGGTGACTTTCAATTCCATCTCACACGCTCCCCTGCTCGGCGGGCGCTTCGGCTGGCGCGGCCTGTTCGCCGCCGCCGTCGGCCAGACGGAACTTGCCCGGCTTCGGCGCGTCTTTCGGCAACGCCTTCTTCACCGCATCGCGCACCGCGATCCATCCGCCCTTGGAGCCGGGAACGGCGCCTTCGACCAGGATCAGGCCGCGTGCGACATCGGTCTGCACCACGCGCAGATTGAGCGTGGTGATGCGGTCGACGCCCATATGACCGGGCATCTTTTTGTTCTTGAAGGTCTTGCCGGGATCCTGCCGGCCGCCGGTCGAACCGATCGACCGATGCGAGACCGAAACACCGTGGGTGGCGCGCAAGCCGCCGAAATTCCAGCGCTTGATGCCGCCCGCAAAGCCCTTGCCCACCGACGTGCCGGTGACGTCGACGAACTGGCCGACCACGAAATGATCGGCCTGAATTTCGGCGCCGACCGGGATCAGCGCGTCCTGCGACACGCGGAACTCGGTGACCTTGCGCTTGGGCTCGACCTTGGCAACCGCGAACTGGCCGCGTTCCGCCTTCGGCAGATAAACGGTCTTGCGCGTGCCCGAACCGAGCTGCAGCGCGACATAACCGTTTTTCTCGGTCGTGCGGTGACCCAACACCTGGCAATTGCCCAGCTTCAGCACGGTCACAGGGATATGTTCGCCGGTCTCCGTAAAGACCCGCGTCATCCCGACCTTTTGTGCGATCACTCCGGAGCGCATCGGCGTGCTTCCTGTTCTTTCTGTCCGCTAGTCTCGGACGGGAGCTAAAAACGTTATCTACTTGTGCATGGCCCGGTCCGAAAACCGGTGCCCACTTTTCGGGGCCATGCGTTAGAGCTTGATTTCGACGTCGACACCGGCGGCCAGATCGAGCTTCATGAGCGCATCGACGGTCTGCGGAGTCGGATCGACAATGTCGAGAAGACGCTTGTGCGTGCGCATCTCGAATTGCTCGCGGCTCTTCTTGTCGACGTGCGGCGAACGGTTGACGGTGAATTTCTCGATGCGCGTCGGCAGCGGGATAGGTCCGCGAACCTGGGCACCGGTACGCTTCGCCGTGTTCACGATCTCGCGCGTCGACGAATCGAGAATTCGATGGTCGAACGCCTTGAGACGGATGCGAATATTCTGGCCGTTCATCTTGTTTCTCTCTTACCGTCATCACCCGCGAAGGCGGGTGATCCAGTATTCCGAAGTGTCGCAGTTAACTCGAAGCTCGCGGGGTACTGGATGCCCCGCTTTCGCGGGGCATGACAGCAATGTTGTGTCCTTACTCGATGATGCTTGCGACGACGCCGGCACCGACGGTGCGGCCACCTTCGCGGATCGCAAAGCGCAGTTTTTCTTCCATCGCGATCGGCACGATCAGGTGCACTTCCATCGCGATGTTATCGCCCGGCATCACCATCTCGGTGCCTTCGGGCAGATGCACGACGCCGGTCACGTCGGTGGTGCGGAAGTAGAACTGCGGCCGATAGTTGGTGAAGAACGGGGTGTGACGACCGCCCTCCTCCTTGGTCAGAATATAGGCCTCGGCCTTGAACTTGGTGTGCGGCTTGACCGAACCCGGCTTGCACAGCACCTGACCGCGCTCGACTTCCTCGCGCTTGGTGCCGCGCAGCAGCGCGCCGATGTTGTCGCCGGCCTGGCCCTGGTCGAGCAGCTTGCGGAACATCTCGACACCGGTGACGATGGTCTTCTGGGTATCGCGCAGGCCGACGATCTCGATTTCCTCGCCGACCTTGATCACGCCGCGCTCGACGCGGCCGGTGACCACGGTGCCGCGGCCCGAGATCGAGAACACGTCCTCGACCGGCATCAGGAACGGCTGGTCGATCGGACGCTCCGGCTGCGGAATGTAGCTGTCCACCGCCTTCATCAGTTCCAGGATCGCATCGTGACCGAGCTTGGGATCCTTGCCCTCGAGCGCGCAAAGCGCCGAACCCTTGATGATCGGGATCTTGTCGCCCGGGAAATCGTACTTCGACAGCAGTTCGCGGACTTCCAGCTCGACGAGTTCGAGCAGTTCCGGATCGTCCACCATGTCGCACTTGTTCAGGAACACGACCATCGCGGGGACGCCGACCTGCTTGGCCAGCAGGATGTGCTCGCGGGTCTGCGGCATCGGGCCGTCGGCCGCCGACACCACCAGGATCGCGCCGTCCATCTGCGCCGCACCGGTGATCATGTTCTTCACATAGTCGGCATGGCCCGGGCAATCGACGTGCGCATAGTGGCGGTTCGCGGTCTCGTATTCGACGTGCGCCGTCGAGATCGTGATGCCACGCGCCTTCTCTTCCGGCGCCTTGTCGATCTGGTCGTACGCGGTGAACGTTGCACCGCCGGTTTCCGCCAGCACCTTGGTAATCGCCGCCGTCAGCGACGTCTTGCCATGGTCGACGTGACCGATCGTTCCGATGTTGCAGTGCGGTTTATTACGTTCAAACTTTGCTTTGGCCATTTGACTCTCCGTTCAGTCGTTAGCTGTCGCCAACGACAATCAGGCAAACTTCTTCTGGACTTCCGCCGACACATTTGCCGGCGCTTCCGCGTAGTGGTCGAACTGCATCGTAAAGGTCGCGCGGCCCTGGCTCATCGAGCGCAGGTTATTCACGTACCCGAACATATTCATGAGCGGCACCATCGCATTGATGACGTTGGCATTGCCGCGCATGTCCTGACCCTGGATCTGCCCGCGCCGCGAATTCAGGTCGCCGATGACGGAGCCGGTGTAATCTTCCGGCGTCACCACTTCGACCTTCATGATCGGCTCGAGCAGGACCGACTTTCCCTTTTGCAGCGCTTCGCGGAACGCCGCACGCGAGGCAATTTCGAAAGCCAGCGCCGAGGAGTCGACGTCGTGATAGGCGCCGTCGACGAGTTGAACCTTGACGTCGACCACCGGGAAGCCGGCGACCACGCCGGAGCCCAGCACGCTGTTGAGGCCCTTTTCGACGCCGGGGATGTATTCCTTCGGCACCGAACCGCCGACGACCTTTGATTCGAACTCGAATCCCTTGCCGGGCTCGTTGGGCTCGACGATGAACTTGACCCGCGCGAACTGGCCGGTACCGCCGGTCTGCTTCTTGTGGGTGTAATCGACTTCCGCCCGCTTGGTGACCCGCTCACGGAACGCCACCTGCGGCGCGCCGATATTGGCGTCGACCTTGTAGGTCCGGCGCAGGATGTCGACCTTGATGTCGAGATGGAGTTCGCCCATGCCCTTGAGAATGGTCTGGCCGGATTCCTGATCGGTCGAGACCCGGAACGACGGATCCTCCGCGGCAAGCTTCGCCAGCGCGACGCCGAGCTTTTCCTGGTCGGCCTTCGACTTCGGCTCGATCGCGATCTCGATCACCGGCTCCGGGAATTCCATCTTTTCCAGGATGACCGGCTTGTTGGGATCGCACAGCGTATCGCCGGTGCGCGCTTCCTTGAGGCCAGCCAGCGCCACGATGTCGCCGGCGAAAGCCTCCTTGATGTCTTCACGGTTGTTGGCATGCATCAACAACATGCGGCCGATGCGCTCCTTGCGGTCGCGCGTCGAATTGACGACGCCGGTACCCGACAGCAGCGTGCCCGAATAGATTCGGCAAAAGGTGATGGTGCCGACAAACGGGTCGTCCATGATCTTGAACGCAAGCAGCGCCAGCGGTTCCTTGTCATTCGGAAGCCGGACCACTTCATTGCCGTCTTCGTCGATGCCCTTGATGGCGGGCACGTCGACCGGCGACGGCAGATAATCCACCACCGCGTCGAGCAGCGGCTGCACACCCTTGTTCTTGAACGCCGAGCCGCACAGCACGGGGAAGAACGCGCCGGTCAGCACGGCCTTGCGGATCATGCGCTTGAGCGTCGCTTCGTCGGGCTCGTTGCCGTCGAGGTAGGCGGCGAGAACCTCGTCGTCGAGTTCGACGGCGGACTCAAGCAGCTTCTCGCGATATTCCTTGGCCTTCTCGACCATATCCTCGGGAATATCGATGTCCTTGAAATTGGCGCCGAGCGCCTCGTCTTCCCAGACCACGCCCTTCATGCGGACCAGATCGACGAGCCCCTTGAAATTGTTCTCGGAGCCGATCGGCAGCTGAATGGCGATCGGCTTGGCGCCGAGACGATCAACGATGTCGTCGAGGCATTTATAGAAGTCGGCGCCGGTCTTATCCATCTTGTTGGCGAAAACGATCCGCGGAACCCGGTACTTGTCGCCCTGACGCCAGACGGTTTCGGTCTGCGGCTCGACGCCCTGGTTGGAATCGAGCACGCATACCGCGCCGTCGAGCACGCGCAGCGAACGCTCGACTTCGATGGTGAAGTCGACGTGGCCGGGAGTGTCGATGATGTTGAGGCGCTTGCCGTTCCAGAACGCGGTCGTCGCGGCCGACGTGATCGTGATACCGCGCTCCTGCTCCTGCTCCATCCAGTCCATCGTCGCGGCACCTTCGTGCACTTCGCCGATTTTGTGGCTCTTGCCGGTATAATAAAGGATGCGCTCGGTGGTCGTGGTCTTGCCGGCATCGATATGCGCCATGATACCGAAGTTGCGGTAGTCCTCTATGGCATGAACGCGGGGCATGGGTTGTTCCTTAAATTCCGTTCGTTTCGCCGTTACCAGCGATAGTGCGAGAAGGCGCGGTTGGCTTCCGCCATCCGATGCACGTCTTCCCGCTTCTTGACGGCGTTCCCCCTGCCATTCGACGCGTCGAGCAACTCGGCGGAGAGCCGCTCCGTCATCGTCTTTTCGTTGCGGTCGCGCGCCGCGGTGATGATCCAGCGAATGCCGAGTGCCTGGCGGCGCACGCTGCGCACCTCGACCGGCACCTGATAGGTGGCGCCGCCGACGCGCCGCGAACGCACCTCGATCGTCGGCATCACGTTTTCCAGAGCCTGCTCGAAAACCGGCAGCGGGCCCTGCTTGGTCTTGGCCTCGATCATTTCGAGCGCACCATAGACGATGCTCTCGGCGGCAGACTTCTTGCCGTCATACATGACCGAGTTCATGAACTTCGTGATGATGATGTTCCCGAACTTGGGATCCGGGTTCACTTCACGCTTTTCAGCAGAATGGCGACGAGACATCGATCAGGTTCCCGATTATTTCGGACGCTTCGCGCCGTACTTCGAACGGCGCTGCTTACGGTTCTTGACGCCCTGGGTATCGAGGACGCCGCGGAGAATGTGGTAACGCACGCCGGGCAAATCCTTGACGCGGCCGCCTCGGATCATGACCACCGAGTGCTCCTGAAGGTTATGACCTTCACCCGGAATGTAGCCGATGACCTCGAAGCCATTGGTCAGGCGCACCTTGGCGACCTTACGAAGCGCCGAGTTCGGCTTCTTCGGGGTCGTGGTGTAGACGCGCGTGCAAACGCCGCGCTTCTGCGGCGACTGCTGCAGCGCCGGCACCTTCTTGCGCGACTTCTGTACGACGCGCGGACTTGCGATCAGCTGGTTGATCGTCGGCATGTCAGCCTTCACCCTTTAGTTCACGCGAAGCCGGGAAACGGCTCCGCAAATTCATTCAGGACCACCGGCCCCATCCGGTCGCCGCGCGAAAAGCATCGCGCAAAGCGAAATCGCGCCAACCGCTCATTGCTGAGCGGAAAGCGCTTCGACGCCACAGAGGACCGCAGTCACGACCGACCGGCCTACGCCGCTCAGTCAGGTACCGAGGTCATGCATCCGAAATCAATCTCAAGAGAACTTGCTCTTGAGAACGAAGATCGTCCTGGCATTGCCTAGCTATAATCGACAGCGTTTGAGCGGCATTCGTCGAGGTTGGTGCCCGTCTCGATCCCGAGGAAATTGCCCAGGGAACTGATAAGGGTGGTCCGTTCCGACTCTGGCGTCGCTCACCGCCTGTCGTTAAGTGCGCGGGTTTTATCGGCGGCGGTTAGCCAAGTCAAGGCGAAACGACAGGCGAAGAAGCACTTCCCGCGTCTGCGGAATCGGGCCTCCCCGGCGCCCTCGCCCGCCAGTTCCGGCGCACGTCAAAATGGCCCAAGCTATAATATTATCCGGGTATTATAAGGGCGTAAATTCCTAAAATGGGTCCCAAACCGAGGGATCGGGCTAAAGGTTTGTTTGTCATTGCCGGCGCAATCTTGGTGCCTCCGAACCGAGACCTTGCGCATGAAATACACCGATATCGCAATCGTCGGAGGCGGCCTTGCCGGCTCGACCACGGCCGCAATGCTCGGCCGCGCAGGCATTTCCGCGATTCTGATCGACCCGCATCCGGTCTATCCGCCCGACTTTCGCGTCGAAAAACTGAGTGGCCCCGAACAGATCGGGCGCTTTCGCAAGACCGGCATCGCCGACGCGACGCTTCAGGCCGCAAGATATGACGGCGAGAACTGGATCGCGCGATTCGGCTACCTGCTCGACAAGAGGCCGATCCAGCAATACGGCATCATGTACGATACGCTGGTCAACGCGATCCGGGCGCAAATTTCCGGCGACATCGAATCGATCTTCAGCAAGGTGATATCCGTTTCGGCAGGCCCGGAGCGGCAAAAGGTGGTGCTGTCGAACGGCGAGGAAATTTCCGCGCGCCTCGTGGTGCTTGCCAACGGATTGAATGTCGGGCTGCGCCACCAGCTCGGAATTGAACGCCGGATCGTCAGCGCGTGCCACTCGATTTCGCTCGGATTCGACCTGGTTCCGGTCGGCCGCGCCACCTTCGATTTTCCTGCGCTGACCTACTTCTCGGAACGAACCAGCGACCGGATTCCCTATCTGTCGCTGTTCCCGGTCGGGAGCAGGATGCGGGGCAACTTGTTTACCTATCGCCAGACCGACGATTCCTGGCTCCAGCAAATGCGCCGCGCTCCGGCGCAGACGCTAAAGGCCTCACTGCCGCGGCTTTGCCGGATCACAGGCGACTTCGAGATCGCCGGCGACATCAAGATCCGGCCCGCCGACCTCTATGTCAGCACGGGTCATCGCCAGCCTGGCCTGGTTCTGGTCGGCGACGCCTTTGAGACGAGTTGTCCAGTCGCCGGGACCGGGACCGACAAGGTGTTCACGGACGTCGAACGGCTGTGCAATGTCCATATCCCGAACTGGCTTGCGACCGACGGCATGGACGAAACAAAGATCGCGGCGTTCTACGACGATCCTGTCAAGACCGCCTGCGACGCGTGGTCGAGCGCGAAGGCCTACAGTTTTCGTTCGGTGTCGATCGATAACGGTCTCTACTGGAAGGCGCAGCGCTGGGCTCGTTTCATGGCGTGGTTCTGTGAAGGAACTCTGCGGCAGTTGCGCACGCCCGATCCGGAGCCGAGATTTCGCGCTCAATCCTCGTCATCGTCATCTTCGTCGCTGTCGTCGTCGGCCTGATCGGCCCCCGCATGCGGCTTGTGGCCCTGATCATCCCAGAGCTTTCGATAGGTGCCGTTGGCGGCCAGCAGCTTGGCATGCGACCCACGCTCGATCGCCTTGCCGCCTGATATCACGATGATCTCATCCATCTCGACCACCGAGGTCAGGCGGTGGGTCGAAAAGATCATGGTCCGGCCCTTGGCGACCTTGAGAAGCGTGCGGTTGATCGCGGCTTCCGTGGTCTGGTCGAGCGCCGAAGTCGCCTCGTCGAGCAGCAGGACCGACGGATTGCGGACGATCGCGCGGGCAATCGCGATGCGCTGACGCTGGCCGCCCGACAGCGTATCGCCACGCTCGCCGACCGGGGTATCGTATTTTTGCGGAAGCGACATGATGTAGCGGTGGATTTCGGCCTTGCGCGCCGCCTGCTCGACCTCTTCGTCGGTCGCGCCCTCCTTGCCGAGCCGGATGTTTTCCCGGATCGACATGTTGAACAGCATGTTTTCCTGGAACACCACCGCCATGCTCCTGCGCAGCGACTCCCGTGTCACCCTTCTTATATCGACGCCGTCGATGGTCACGCGCCCCTCATCCGGCACATAGAGGCGAAGGATCAGATTGAGCAGCGTGCTTTTGCCGGAGCCGCTCGGGCCGACAATGGCGATGCGCTTGCCGATATTGAGCTTGAGACTGAAATTGTCGAGAACCGGCACCTGGCTGTTTTCATACCGGAACGTGACACGGTCGAAGGTGATGTCGTTGGTGATGCGCGGCAGGTCAGGAGCGCCGGGACGATCGGCGCCGCGGGTCGGCTCGTCGAGCAATTCCTGAATATGGCGTACCGCCGCCGCCGACTGGATCGACACCGGGATAAAATGCATCAGATGCGCGATGTTGTAGGAGACCTCCCAGAACGCACTCTCGAAGGTCACGAAGGTCCCGATGGTGATTTGACCCTTGGTGGCGAGATAGGCGCCGAGCGCGAGCACCACGAGGTGCAGCAACAATACCGCGATCGTGACTGTGCGCTCGACCATGGTCGACAGGAACGCTGCGGATGCGATCTTCTTGCGCGCATCGATATTGCGCATGGTGAACCAGCCGAGCGTGCGGCGCTGCAGGCTGAAAGCCTTGACCACCGCCTGTGCAGCGACGTTCTCCTGCACCATGCCAAGCAGCGCTGATTCATTGAGCTTCTGCTCGTAGTTCGCCTGCACCGCCTTCGGCGTCAGAATCCTGGGGCCGATCAGCGTGATCGGGAACACCAGCAGCGACACCGCGGCGAGCTGCCAGTTCAGGAACAGCATCAGAACGATGCCTGCGATCAATTCCAGGAACGGCAGCGCAGCGCTGTTGGCGAAACTCGTGACCGATCCCTCGAAGGCCGAAAGGTCGATGGAAAACCGCGACAGGATCTCGCCGCGCTTGGTGCGCGCAAAATAGGCCGACGGCAGATTCTGGACGTGCTCGAACAGCCGCAGGCGCACGTCGGAAATCAGCGACGCCGCCAGTCTCGCATCCCATCGTTCGTACCAGACCGCGACGATCGAGGTGAATATCCCCGCCCCCGCCAGAACGGACAGAATCTCGACCAGCGCCTCGAAATCCTCCTCGCCGAGCGCATCGTCGATCAGGAATTTCAGGCTCAGCGGCATAATGACATTGAACAGCGTCTCGACCACGACGCCGAGGCCGACGAATGTCAGTATTTTCCTGTAGTTCCTGAGGAAGGGTTTGACGAACGCATAGACCGTCGCCAGCGCTCCGGCGGCTTCCCTGGCGCTAAAGACGACGAGATCCTCATCGTCCTCGTCATCCTCAATATCCAGTTCATCATCGTCGTCATCTTCATCGCCGCGAGGCGACGGCGCGGCCATCTCATCGCCGACAGCGCGGTCTGTCGCGCCAGCGCCAGCGGCAGGTTCCCTGTCGAGTTCCGGCGCAGCGGCATCATCCGCGGCAGCGGGCACTTGATCATCCGACGACGGAGGCTTGGGCGTCATGAAACCAACCGATGCTGCACGGCCGGCATGACCGCAAAATCGAACCCGGTGATCTTGAATCGCAGGGCCAAGCTTATGCGATCAGAACGCGATCGGCAAAACAACTACCAACACCGCGCCAGCGTCTTGCCATAGGGCGGCTCGTCGCGGCGCTCGACAGGACACATGTTGAAATGTGACAGTTCAACGTTCCAACGGACCGAAAGACAATTGCGAAGGTCAGTCGTCGGCCACCTTGTCAAAGAACGAATAACGCAGGCTGTCGGAGTCCGCGTACCACTGACCCGGCCCCTTGTTGGCAGCCAGGGTTGCCGTCCAGAGCGCGTCCGTACAGTCGCGGCGATTCATCGAGAGGTCGAACCCGTTGCCGAAGAACAGCTCCGACCATTCCCACCAGGTGCCGAGCTTCCTGACACCGCGCAGCAGGTCGTACCGATCGATTAATTCCGGCGCCATATCCGACGTCACCGATCCGAACACGAGGCCCGACTTCACGACGCGGTGCAATTCGCGAACCGCGCGCCGCACCTGTTTGTCCGCGACGTGGCACAGGCTGGTCTCGAACACGAAATCGAATTCATCGTCCTCGAACGGCATCTCGACGATCGATCCGAGCTTGCAATACTTCTGCAGCGCCTTCGGCGTCTTCGCATGGATCGCGCGGTTGTTCTCGATGCCCCAGGCATCCACCCCGCGCTCGCGCAACGCTCCCACCAGTTCTCCGCTGGCGGAGCCTGCCACCAAAAGCTTGTAACCGCTGGCCCGGTTCCAGACGATCTTGATCAGATCCGTCAGATAGGCCGGATCGCTAAACCGGCTCCAGACCTCGCTGTAGGGACCGAGCCCGCGGTAATTCTCGAAGTAATCCCGGTCGATCCTGTCGGATGCAGGTTTGCTGCCCTCTGCGCGCGCGCGGCGCAGCCGCATCATCTCGGTGACGACGATGTCGGTGGCGGCATCGGACGAATCGAGCAGACCGTTGAGGGTCGAATCGAACAGGTAGTCGCCGACCACGATCAGGCCGGGATGCTGCTTCGGATCGGGCCGGTGATTGGTCATGACGTCGCGTGCCGGCATGCCGCCGGGAAGCGCATTCACCGACGAGAGCCAGCGATGGGTCTTGCCCTCGATGAAATGGGCCCGGGCGTCGCCGAGCGAGGCCGGCAACGACTTCAGCGCAGCATCAATCAGTTCCTGATCGCTGAGATTGGCGAAAGCCAGCGCGTCGGAACCGGCGATCAGCCAGTTCAGGACGCCGTGCCTGCCGACGTCGTGGCGCGCGCCCTCATTGTAGACGCAGCAGCCGCCGAACGCCTCCGACATGAACCAGGCGCCCGGGATCTTCTCGCCCCAGAACGGCGTATCGAACAGGATCGAAACCCGCAAATAATGCGCGGGCCGATCGAAATAGGCGACGTGCTTGACCATCGACTTGCGCAGCTGCTCACCGTCCCACCGCATGGTGGCAAGCCAGCTGTGGGGCAGGCACATCAACACCAGATCGAAATCCCTGGTCTCCGGTCCCTTGCCGTTCATCATGTTGAGCTGATAGCGGCCGGTCGCGGTCTTGCCGACCTTGAGAACCCTGTGATTGAGCTGGATGTCCGCGTCGACCTCGGACTGCAGGCACTCGATCAACTGCTCGTTGCCGTTCTGGATCGAATACAGGCCGATATAGCCGTCGACATCCATCACGAAGTTCTTCAGCGCATTCAGCCCGTTGGTGTTGTGGCTTTCGGT
>JAJYAH010000806.1 GCA_021779635.1 Pseudomonadota bacterium
GACCAGCTATGCCGAGAGCTTCGTCCGGGACGGGTCAGATAATCTTGCAGTGCACGCGACCGCGACCTTTTCGATGATGGGGGAAGTGCTGCGAACCAAATAAGATGCAGCTTTCCTGCACGACAACTGCTATTATATGACCGCAAACATCTTATGGAACCGGCCGATGCGTTATTCCAGGGAACACAAACTCGAGACCCATGCGCGGATCGTGAGGAAGGCTTCGGTGCGGCTTCGCGAGAAGGGCGCGCATGGCATCGGCGTCGCCGACCTGATGAAGGACGCCGGCCTCACCCATGGCGGCTTCTACGCCCATTTCGATTCGCGGGAAGCGCTGGTGATCGAGGCCTTTGCGTACGCGATGGACCGATCGACCGACAGCTGGCGCAAGCTCGCCGAGCAAATCCCGCCGGAAAAGCGCCTCGCCACCATTGTGGAATCCTATCTGACGCCGGTGCATCGCGACGATCCCGGCCATGGCTGCGCCGTGCCGACGTTGGGCGCGGAAATCGCCCGTGAGAGCCCCAGGACGCGCAAGGCGTTCGCGGCCAAGCTGGAGCAGATGATCGATATGCTGGCGGAGCAGATTCCGGACGTTCCGCGCAAGGCCGCGCGCAAGCAGGCGATGGCCGTCCTCGCGACCATGATGGGAACGCTGGTGTTGGCCCGGGTGGCCGGCAATGGCGAGCTCTCCGACGAGATTCTCGCCGCCGGCCGCGACGCCGTGCTGCATCGCGCGACATCGATGAAACCGCCGCGGGCAAGGAAATCCGCGCCCCGGAAGGCTGCGACCTCGGCGCGGCATTGAGCGAACTGATGGCGACCGCATTCGACGTTGGTCGTAGGTTTGTGAAAAGCCGACCCGAGCCTGCATTTTCGCAAACGGGCTGCGCGTAGAATCCCTTTCCAAACCCTGCAAAGACTGCAAGATGCCGGCCAAATCGGCACCTGCACAGGTTCGGGAGGAACGCATGCGTACAATCGGGCATTTTATCGGTGGCCGCGAGGTCAAGGGCACATCGGGCAGGTTCGCGGACGTGTTTCAACCGATGACCGGCGACGTCCAGGCCCAGGTGGCGCTGGCGTCCAAGTCGGAGCTACGCGCGGCGGTCGAGAACGCCAAGGCCGCGCAACCGGAATGGGCGGCGGTCAATCCGCAGCGCCGGGTTCGCGTCCTCATGAAGTTCCTGGAACTGGTGGCGCGCGACAATGACGCGCTGGCCGATTTGCTGGCCCGCGAGCATGGCAAGACCATTCCCGATGCCAAGGGCGATATCCTGCGCGGCGTCGAGGTGGTGGAGTTCGCGCTCGGCATTCCGCAGATGATGAAGGGCGAATATACCGAGGGCGCAGGGCCCGGAATCGATCTCTATTCGATGCGCCAGCCTTTGGGTGTGGTTGCCGGCATCACGCCGTTCAATTTCCCGGCGATGATCCCGATGTGGAAATTCGCGCCCGCGATCGCCTGCGGCAATGCCTTCATCCTGAAGCCGTCGGAGCGCGACCCCGGCGTGCCGATGAAGCTTGCGGAACTGATGCTGGAGGCCGGCCTGCCGCCGGGCATTCTCAACGTCGTCAACGGCGACAAGGAAGCCGTCGACGCCATTCTCGATGATCGCGATATCGCGGCCGTCGGATTCGTCGGCTCTTCCTCGATCGCGCAGTATATCTTTGAACGCGCAGCCGCAACCGGCAAGCGCGCGCAATGCTTCGGCGGCGCGAAAAACCACGCCATCATCATGCCCGACGCCGACATGGACCAGACCGTCGACGCGCTGATCGGCGCCGGATACGGCGCGGCGGGCGAGCGCTGCATGGCGGTGTCGGTCGCGGTTCCCGTTGGCAAGACCACGGCCGACCGGCTGATGGAAAGGCTCATTCCGCGCGTCGAGAGCCTGAAGATCGGGCCTTCGATCGATCCGACCGCCGATTTCGGTCCGCTGGTGACCCGCGCCGCGCTGGAGCGGGTCAAGAACTATGTCGAGGTCGGCATCAAGGAGGGCGCCAAG
Organism: Pseudomonadota bacterium; assembly: GCA_021779635.1. The sequence continues at coordinate 2,010 of JAJYAH010000806.1, forward strand.
CTTGTGGTCGACGGCCGCGGCTTCAAGATGCAGGGCTATGAGAATGGCTTCTACATGGGCGGCTGCCTGTTCGAAAACGTCACCAAGGACATGCGGATCTACAAGGAAGAGATCTTCGGTCCGGTGCTCTCGGTGGTGCGCGCCCATGACTATGACGAGGCGCTGAAGCTGCCGTCCGATCACGAATATGGCAACGGCGTTGCGATCTTTACCCGCGACGGCGACGCCGCGCGGGACTTTGCGGCCAAGGTCAATGTCGGCATGGTCGGCGTCAATGTGCCGATCCCGGTGCCGGCGGCCTACTACACCTTCGGCGGCTGGAAGCGGTCCGGCTTCGGCGACCTCAATCAATACGGCCCGGATTCGGTGCGGTTCTACACCAAGACCAAGACGGTGACCTCGCGCTGGCCGTCCGGCGTCAAGGAAGGTGCGGATTTCTCGATCCCGACGATGAATTGAAATTCGTCAAATAGAATGCTATCATAAATGATAGCATAGGGAAAAATACCAATGGGACAGCTGCTTATTCGGAATGTGCCGGATGACACTATCGCCACTTTCAAGCAGAAAGCGGAGCTTAACGGTCGTTCGCTTGAGCAGGAATTGCGCGAATTGCTCGAGCGCAACCAACCCTTCACGCCCGAGGAGAGGGTCGCGTTGTCTCGATCTTTCCGTGCGAGACATGATGGCGTCCAGCCTTCGCTGACGCTGGATGAGATCAGGGAAGGTCTGGAGTGAGCGATCTCGTCATCGACGCGAGCGTGGCGGTGAAATGGTTTGTACCGGAGGAATCCTCCGACAAGGCGGACGAGGTTTCAGCCAGTGATCATACGCTGCTTGCGCCCCGGTTGATCATGACCGAGGTCGCCAACGCCATGGCTCGGAAAGCAATTCAAAAATTGATCACCCCGCTCGAAGCCGCGGAGTATGTAAGGACGCTGCCGCAATTCCTCGCAGGACTTCTGGATGTCGACGACTTGATCGAGCCTGCCTTGCAGAAAGCCTGCAGCTACCGGCATCCGATTTACGATTTCGTCTATCTTGAAGCGGCGCGTCGGCGAGATACCCGGATGTTGACAGCGGACCAACGGCTCATCGCCAAGGTCAGGGGCACCGACCTCGCCAAACTCGTCATCTCTCTTTCCGAATGGCGCGCGTGAACGATGCAATTCGCTCTCAACGAGGATCAGATTACGGTTCGCGACATGGCGCGGGATTTTGCCGCGGAAAAAATCGCGCCGCATGCGATCCGGTGGGATGAGGAGAAGCATTTTCCCGTCGATGTGATGCGCGAGGCGGCGCAGCTCGGCATCGGCGGCGTGTATATCCGCGATGACGTCGGCGGCTCGGCGCTGACGCGGTTCGACGCGGCGCTGATCTTCGAGGCGCTGGCGCAGGGCTGTCCGACGGTGTCGGCGTTCATCTCGATCCACAACATGGCGTGCTGGATGATCGATGCCTTTGGCGACGACACCCAGCGGCATAAATGGCTGCCGAAACTCTGCACCATGGAATGGCTGGCAAGTTATTGCCTGACCGAGCCCGGCTCCGGGTCGGACGCCGCGGCGCTGCGCGCCGGAGCGGTTC
>JAJYAH010000807.1 GCA_021779635.1 Pseudomonadota bacterium
TGTCGGACGGCATTATCTTGCGCCATCGCCGGTGTGACAAGGCGTGATCCGGAAGAGACTGACTCGAAATGCGGCTAGCGATCTCATCCGATTCGTCATTCCGGGATGCGCCGCTTGGCGCAGGCCAGGAAATCCATAATCCCTGTCGTGGTTATGGTTTCCAGGCTCGCTCGCAAGGGCCAGCGCCCCGGAACGACGAAAATGAAAAATCCCGACGCCGCGCGACCATTACCTCGCCACGTTGATCAGCATCTGCGTCAGCTCGTCGGGCGCCGTCACCATGGCGTCGTGGCCGGTGGCGATTTCGGCCCAGCGCCAGCCCTGCTGCGCCTTGACCCAATTGCGCGAGGCTTGCAGCGCCGCGTAGGACGGATTGGTGCAGGCGATGTAGGTGCGCGGCAAATTGTTGCCGACCGGCCCCTTGATGTTGAGCGTGCTGGTGAAGGTCCCGAACGGATGCGGCGTCAGCCGGCGCTTGACCCATTCGGTATCATTGGCATCCGAAACGCCGAAGGCGGAGGGCCGCGGCGCTGGCAGGCTCCGCCCGCCGCTGGTTTCCTCCGCGGCCTTGCGGCGGGCGGCGACTACATCCGGCGGCAGGTTGTCGAACGGCGCCTTGCCGCCCTCCACGATCAGCGAATCCAGGTAGACCAGATGGCGGATCTTGCCCGGTATCGCATCGGCTGTGCCACTGATCGCGTTGCCGCCGAACGAATGCCCGACCAGGATGACGTCAGACAATTCCTCGGCCTCGATGACACTGACGATGTCGGCGGTGAAGGTATCCAGCGTGATGTCTTTCGACAGCAAATGCTTGCGTTCGCCGAGCCCGGTCTGCGTCGGCGTGAACACAAGGTGGCCGGCGCTGCGCAGCCGGTCCGCGACGCGGCTCCAGCACCACCCGCCATGCCAGGCGCCGTGAACCAGCACGAAGGTCTGCGCCGTGGTCTGCGTCTTTGCCGCCGTGCCATCTACTCCTGCCGCCAAGCCTGCGATCGCCATGGTCTTCAGAACATCCCGACGTTTCATGATGATGGCTCCCTTTGTGGACCTTGATCGGCGCTGATGGCAAGGTGTTGCGCGGCTCGTGGGGGTCGGCCGGGGTTTGCTGGCGCGGCAAGCTTTCAAAGAAAGCACGACGTGACAAGACAATCGCGGCGCAGATAACGAAGGAACAGAATTCGCGATGCTCGTGCCCCTCAAACCCGGCGTCAGTCTGGCACGGCCTCCGGTCATCGAGACCGGGCGCCTGAAGCTGCGGATGTGGCAGGAATCGGACATCGCGCCCAACACGGCGATGCTGGCCGATCCCGCCTCGGGGCGCTTCATCACCGCCGATGGCGAGCCCGTCGCCGATGCGTTTGTCGGGTGGCGGAATGCCGCGATCATGGCCGGGCATTGGGCGCTGCACGGCTTTGGCCTGTTCGCGGTCGAGGAAAAGAGCACCGGCAAATTCGCAGGTCGGGTCGGACCGTGGTTTCCGCCGGGCTGGCCGGGCTTTGAGGTCGGCTGGGGCATTGCGAGCGAATTTCGCGGCAAGGGTTATGCCGTCGAGGCGGCGCGGGCCTCGATCGACTGGGCCTTCGCGACCTTCGAGATCGATCGCATCGTTCATTGCATCGACCGCGAAAACATCGTCTCGCAGACCGTGGCGCGGCGACTCGGGGCCGTCATCGAACGTGAGATCGATCTGTTCGGCCATGTCGCGGATCTGCGGGTGACCTCGCGAAACACGCGGCAAAGTGTGTAGGGCGGGTTAGCGTGACCCGCCGTCCATCTTTTCACTGCGGCGGGTTACGCGTCGGAGCCTGTGATCGGGCCGCGCCTTGCGCGGACCCGTTGGGTAAACTTGCCCTGCGTGCTGAAGTATCTGGCCCGTCGCGCCTGGGACGGCAGTCTGCTATGAAGTAAAGCATGCAGCAAGTCAGCGCCGAGGCCTTTATGACCGATCCGATCGACCGCACCCCCTTCTACCACGACGGCATGCGTGAGCTGCAGGACCGCTTCGATGGCCGCCGTGTCGCCGACGGTCTTCAGAAGCATCGCCTGCACTTTGAGTTCTGGGAGCAGGACCGCAAGCTGATCGAAGAGGCCCGGTTCTTTTTCATTGCGACGAGCTATCAGGACAACGTCGATTGTTCGATGCGGTCGGGCGATCCCGGCTTCGTGCGGATCACCGGCCCCGACACGCTCGAGTACCCCGAATACGACGGCAACAACATGTACCGCACGCTCGGCAATATTCACCGCAACCCGAACGTCGGGCTGCTGTTCGTGCGCCTCGACGGCAAGACGTTTCGCACGCGCATCCGCGGCAAAGCAACGATCGACGACGATGCGGAAACCCTTGCCGCGCATCATGGCGCGAAAGTCGTCGTGCGCGTCACATGCGAGATCTTCCCCAACTGCCCGCGCTACATTCCGGACCTGATGGGCGCCTCTGCGGCTGTACCGGCGAATCCATTCGTTCCTCGACCCGGCTACGAGCCGCCGCCGCCCGAATGGAAAAGCCGGGATTACCTCAAGGACGTGCTCTCGAAGTACGATCCGCATCGGAAACACGAGGCCTAGCGGGTGGCGCCCGCGGGCTCGACTTTCTTCCATCCTTGGCCGGCCAGAGCGTTTTCCAGCGAAGTGGATACCGGTTCGCGTGAAGAAAACGCGTCAAATAAAGACATAGAGCCTCCGTTCCGATTCCATCGGAACGGAAAAGGCTCTAGGCTGTCGAGCGAGCGCGCCCGCCGTCAAGCTCGGCCATCGCCGACTCGAAGTCCACGCGTTCGAGATTCAGGCCCTCGGGAATCTGGTAACGCCGATCGGGACCTCGCGGAGCCGCCGTGCGTTCCGCCCACGCGTCGGTCGCCGCTCCCAGAAGACGCCCGATCTGGCGCATATACTCCCAACGGTCTTCGCGCATACGACGCTCGATCCACGGACCGAGCAGTTGTTCGAGATCGTTGGCAAGCAGATAGTTGCTGTGCCTTGCCAGTTTGCGCAGGTACTCGAGCTGTTCGTCCGGGCCCGGAATCGGAAACTCGATCTTGTGGAACCTGCTCACCAGCTCGGGATAGACAGCGGCGAATTTCGGCATCTCGCCTGGATCGAGGATCATGGCGATGACGATGCGGCTCTTGTTGGCGTCCATGAACTCTATCAACGTGTCCACAGCCTCTCGCGAAAAAGTATAGCCAGCCAATTCGGAGGCATATTGGATCAGCAGCATTGCGTTGAGCGCAGGCTCGCATTTTCCGAGCGTCACCCGGCGTGTCTGGCCGATCCATCTGGACACGAAATCCCTGGCAAAGATAACGTTGATCCTGCTGTCGCGGATGTGGCCGCGGTTCAGCAGCATGGAACCGAGTGCACCGGCAAAGCGGAATCTTCCAAGGCCGGGTTTGGCGACGAGCAGCAGATGAAGGCCTTCCGGCGCGACGACGCGCGTCGGGTCGTGCTGCGCCAGCTCATAGGACGCGACGACGTCTTCGATCCGCTGCCGGACCGGTGTCAGCCATGTGAAACGCGTGAGATCGGCCCAGGGATCGTGCGTGCGATTGTTGTCGGTCATGCCGGTCATCCCCCTGGTTTTCG
>JAJYAH010000081.1:0-4429 GCA_021779635.1 Pseudomonadota bacterium
GATTTCGAAGGCGCTATCGACATGCCGGATGGGCGGCGCAGCAAATTGGTCGCCATCAAGCACGACCTCAGATATGCGCCGGGCACGAAGAATGTTGTCGGCGGAACGTTCTCCTTGTGTGACAGCGACGGTGACTGGCGCGCGTATACAATCGAAGCGGCCGGCACGCCGGCCGACGTGCAGGGGTTAGGCTACTATGGTGGCTGGAACGACGGAGGCAACGCCGGAGTTTATCGCGGCGTCGGACCGGTCGTCGAGACTGACCGTTACCCCTCGAGCGCGGCCGGCGGCAAGACGGGACTATTGTCGCTACCAGAGGCCAAACGCCTCGGGCCGACAGAATTCCCTTGCGTCATGATCGGTCCGGACGGCGAGCGTGGGATGGCGCATTTTGAGCAGCACATATTCGGGGACTACAAACGCTGACCAGTGTTGTTAGTCGAGGTATCCGTGCAAACGCTCAGTCAGCTATCTCATTCCCTCGAGGTTTCGCCGCAACTCTCTGGGCGATCTGCGCCGTTCTACGCAACTCCGATCAACGCCGCCGACCTCGCGTTGTTCCACGGACGTTTCCGCGTCGATCGTGGCGAAGGACGCCGCGCTCGGCTCGAAAATGACAAGGGGCCGCTACACCTTCGAACGAAACATTTCTCTCGAAAGGCGACGGATCAGGCTCCGCTGTCGAACGGGGATGATCATGAGTGGCTAGAGCTATTGCGGACCCGGCTCACGGTTCAAATGATCGGGGCGGACCACGCGGACATCAGCAGCGGTTCTCGCTAAGACGGTTTCCACCAATTCGTCGAAGCGAACGTCAAAACGGCCAGCCCTGATTTCGCTACACAGTTTCGAAGTGAGCGCCTCGTTGCGATGGTTTCCTCCCCCAAGAAGTCGATCCCACGCGGCAAAATCCAGATCGCGATGATCAGATCCTATCGTCAACTCCCGTTGACAAATCCCGAGAAGATAGGAGGCAACTTGGAGCTTGTAGCGCTCCTCACCCGAATGCCGCGGCGCGATCGCATTTATGAGGTCGGCAATGGTACGTATGAGGTCTTCGATTGCCGGACGATATTGGCTCATGGGCGCTCACCGAAAAAGACCTCTGAGGGTCATTAGAAGATCATACTCAACAAGGCTCGCGTTCCGACCGCAGGCCGCAAATGTCACATCGCGCCGACCGCCGAAGACGTGTCCGTGCGCCTGCATCGCATTTAGGATCGACCAGCGCACCAGGCCAAAAACTTGCCAATAGTGAACTTCCTCGATTGTAATCCGACGTCCGCCGTAGTCAGCGTAACCCGCCAGCAGATCCTCAAGCTCGCCGAACCCACCAACTATGCGATCAGGACGGTCGAACCGCCAAGATCTCGTGCAAAGCCAACCGAGGTCCTCCGCGGGGTCTCCGATATGGCAGCACTCCCAATCCAGCACCGCCTCAATACCCATTTGGCTGAGCATCAAGTTTCCTGTCCGGAAGTCGCCATGCAACAACACACGATCGCCCTTGTTCAGACGATGCAACTCAAGCCATCGCAACCCGATTTCGATCGCTGGATGTGCTTCGTTGTAGGTGTCATATCGACTGCGTTGGGCAGCCAGCGGATCGACGCTGTCCGGCAATTGTGAGAGCTCGCGCACTTCCGTAAAATCGATGCTATGCAGCTGCGCAAGCAGCTCGCCCGACTGGCGCGCCAGCTTTGGCCGTACCCGATCAAACTCCGGACCTGAAACGATGCGCTTCGGCATCGTTTCCCCCTGGACAAAAGCCGATACAAAACCCTCCCCAAGTCCGTCGTCAGGCTCGAAGCTGACTATCGGTTCGGGCACAGGAAAGCCGTTTTGAAACGCCTTTTCCATAATCTTGAATTGTGTCTGCGGGCGCACAAAGGGATTGCCTTCGCCTTCATAAGTTGACTGTCGGGAAACCATCCGTCGTCGGGCCGTGCCGTCGACGCAATCGAAGATAATAGTTCGGTTGACACCGCCGAGCGTCGGAATAACGATGTTCTCAACTGTTACGCCTGCGCCTAAATGACGGCGCATCGCCTGAGTCAGAACGCAAAGGTCGTCCCGTACGGCGCTCACGATAGAGCCTCGCGCGATCGAGAGCTATTCTTATCACTCTTGGCAGTCATCGCTATTGCTTCCCCGCTTGGATCTCGTTTCCGTCCGCCGGACCTGCTTCCCGATTGGCTTCCTCCTCGCGCAGCGACCTGCGCATTACCTTCCCAGTTATCGTCAGCGGGAGGCTAGAGCGAAACTCAATTTCGCGAGGGTATTCGTGGGGCGACAACCTCTGCTTCACAAACGCCTGGATGGCGCGTTCCAGATTTGGGCCTGCCTCTGCATCCGCCGCTGGGACGACGAACGCCTTTACGATCTCGCCGCGCAAATCGTCGGGAACTCCGACAACCGCCACCATCGACACTGCAGGATGCTGAAGTATGCAATTTTCGACTTCGTCCGGGCCAATTCGATAACCCGCGCTCGATATGATGTCGTCGTCTCGTCCGCGGAAGAAAAGGTTGCCTTCAGCGTCGCTGTCGCCGACGTCTCCAGTCAGCAACCACCCATTTCGAAACTTGCCGTTCGTGGCTTCCGGCTGTTTGAAGTAGCCGAGAAACATGACCGGATCCGGCGCACGCACGGCGATAATACCTCGATTACCGGGCGGTAGAGGCGTTCCATCCGTGTCGACAATCGATACCTGATGTCCGGGCACCGCGCGCCCCATTGAGCCGACCGGACATGACATCAGCGATGGAGAGTTAAAGACGACCAGATTCGCTTCTGTCTGTCCGAAGATCTCATTTATGTGGACACCGAGGCGCTCCTGCCCCCAGGCCAACATTTCGTCGCCCAGCCGCTCGCCCCCACTTGTAATGCTTCGCAGCTTCAGCCGGCTGAGCGATGCGGAGCTCATAGACTGGCGCATCATCCGCAACGCCGTGGGAGGCAAGAAGGCGTTACGGACCTGCTGCCGCACCATCAAATCGGCCGCAAGTTCTGGATCGAACTTCGAAAATCGTCGAGCGACCACGGGGACCTTGTGATAGAGCGACGGAAGCAAGGTTGCTAGCAGCCCGGCTCCCCAGGCCCAGTCCGCAGGAGTCCACATGATATCTCCTGCCTGTGGAAGGAAGTTGTGCGACAGTTCAACCCCAGGCAAAATGCCGAGCAAAACGTGGTGTGCATGAAGCACTCCCTTTGGCTTCCCAGTCGTTCCTGATGTATATTGAAGGAGGGCAGGATCAGATGGTTTTGTTTGCGCGATTGTGTGATTCTCGGACGCGCTGCTCATAAGCTCATCCCACCCAAGTATCGGCTGAGGACGATGAGCGCCGGTCGATATTATGTGCCGGAGAGCGGGAAGGTCACCTTGCAACGTACTTATTTTATCGACGCCTTCATCGTTCGTAATGAGAACGCTTGCGCTGCTATCTTGCAAGCGGTGAATAATCGCCTCGCTGCCAAACAGGCTGAAAAGCGGTAATGCGATTGCTCCGATCCGGTAGATCGCAAGGTGTGCAATTAGCGTGGCTGCGCTCTGCGGCAATATAATTGCGGCCACATCGCCTTTGCGTAGGCCAAGCGCCGCCAAGGCATTTGCCAGTCTCCGGCTCGCCACAGACAATTCGTCGAAAGTCCACCGCCGGCTTGAGTTCTCGAAGTCTTCGAAAAGGGCCGAAAGATCCTGTCCGGTATGTCGGTCGCAGACCGCGTAGGCGATATTGAACTGGTCAGGAAGCCTCCACTCGAAACCTGAGTAGAGCTCTTGATAAGTTTTTCCAAGCTTCAGCATCTAATTGTCTCGCCTAAGAACAAGCCGAATCTCACAAATGGACGCGGACGACAACGCGACGAACGTGCCCTTGGAGGCAAGCAGCCGAGTTATCCCATTCAGGCACATTCAGACGAATAGCCCGCGAGCACCCCGTCGACTTGAAGCCAGGCAGCCGGCACTGAGATCCGTAGATCCATAAGAATTTGCGCCAGCGCCTTGCCTTGAGGATCGTGACGGAGCGACGCGACGCCGCCCCCGCCCAGTGCTTGGTTGAGAACAAAATTAAAGCCGTTGAGGCCGGGCCATTCAAATCGTTCAATTTCGCCCTTCACGAAATGACCGAGATGCTGCTTCACCGCCTCAGGCGTCAGTTGTTCACGCAACAACTGCACGAAAGTCGGATCACGAGCCAGCACTCCAATGTTGGCAGAGTCGCCTTTGTCACCACTGCGACCGTGCGCGACGGCTATGAGAGGTACTTCCGCGGTGTTCCCAACCGAAGGTCTCTGCACCGTCGCACACGGCGCCGCCGGCGGCGCCCGCTCAACGGTGGGAAGATGCGGCGCGACATCGAGCACGACGTCACCCAGTGAAACCGCAACCGGAATATCCGCCTTCTTGGCTAGAAACGAGAACAGGCGG
>JAJYAH010000081.1:4439-14894 GCA_021779635.1 Pseudomonadota bacterium
CCTTGAGCCATAGCCGTCGCCGCCGGATAGATCTCACGGGCGAAGATTTGCAGAGCGTCGCGCGAGCGATGGCGAACGCCGATCTTAAGAATAACTTCCCGCGAGCCCTGCATATGTGCGTTTGGACCGTAATTGGATTCAGCGCCGAGCACCTCGACCGATGTTTCCATGAAGTCTTCAAAGCCGGCCTCGCGCACCAAACGGTTGGAGCGAGCCATAATGGCCGAGCCGACCGCCTTGGCCCGAGAGACCGCCTCACGCCCAACGATCATCATGGTAGCGGTGGCCCTATAGCCGTCGGCGTAGGTTGCGCTTACCTTGTAAAACATTGGTGGGGGACGACCACGAGCTCCAGCGACTCGCACGCGATCGTGGCCTGCCTGGTCAACACGCAAGTGCGACCAGTCGCAGACGACGTCTGGCAGAACGTACGCACACGGGTCGCCAACTTCGTAGATGATCTGTTCGGCAACGGACGCCCGCGTGATCCATCCGCCCGTGCCATTCGGCTTAGTGATCTCAAAACTGCCGTCTGGGCGGACTTCGGCAATAGGAAAACCCATACGGTCCCAGTCAGCCACGACATCCCGCCAATCCGTGACAATGCCGCCGGTCGCTTGCGCGCCGCATTCGATGATGTGGCCCGCAAGGCTACCGGCCGCAAGGAGATCGTAATCGTCCGGCTTCCAACCGAATTCGTGGATCAGCGGCCCAAGCGCCAAAGCGGAGTCGACGCAACGGCCCGTCACGACAATGTCCGCGCCAGCATCGAGCGCGGCCGCGATCGGAAAGGCGCCAAGATAGGCATTGACGCTTGCAAGCGCCTTCGGCAGCGTGGCGCCTGAAAACATCTCCACGACACCGCACTGACGGTAGCGGTCAACGTCGTTAGAAAGGTCGTCGCCGATCACTGTCGCGATCTTCAGCGATACTCCGGCCCCGCGGCAAACGTCTTCAAGCGCCTTACAGCATGCTTCCGGGTTCACTCCACCAGCATTCGTAACAACGCGGATGCGGTTGCTCGCGATGTCTCGTATAAGCGGCTTCATCACCAATGAGACGAAGTCGGTAGCATAGCCAAGTGTCGGATCCTTGGTCTTCATGCGCGCCATGATCGACATGGTGATCTCGGCGAGATAGTCGAGCACAAGGTAGTCGATCCCGCCGGAATGCACGAGCTGACGCGGCCCTTCTGGACTATCTCCCCAAAATCCAGCCCCACAACCAATTCGCACAACCTCTTTCATGCGACTACTCCGCCGTCCAGTTGGGGACGCGCTTCTCGTTAAATGCGGCGAACCCCTCTTTGGCATCATTTGTACGCGCCATGTTCGCGAGCATGAATTGCGCATATTCAAGGGCGCAATCGGTCGACATCTCGCGAATCTTTGAGAGCGCCTGCTTTCCAAGCCGGATACCGGTGGGGGACTTGCTTGTGATCCGCTCGACGAGCCACTTAGTCTTTGCATCGAGTTCGGACACAGGAACGGCGTAGTTTACTACGGTCGCCGCACTCGGATCCGAAGCAATCATTGGCTCGCCGGAAAGGCAAAGTTCCATCATCGTGCGATAGGGCAGCACACGCAGCAAATATGGAAGGATCATCATAGGGAAGAGTCCAACTTTCACCTCGCTGACGCCAAGCAGGGCGTCTCTCCTGGCCACGACCAAATCACATGCGCAGACCAAGCCAAAACCGCCGGCCAGAGCATGTCCGTTGACGCGGGCGATCAGCGGCAATCGACAAGAATCCATTCGCCGCAACAAGCGTGCGACATAGTGCTGAGGGTTCGAAGGATCGATAGTGAAAGGCGTTCCGTCAGCGCCCGGCTGCAGGTCGCCGCCTGCGCAGAAGGCCTTCTCTCCAACTCCAGTCAAAATTACAGCTCGAATGGAACGATCGCTTTCCGCGTCATCAAGACCAGAAGCGATCTCAGACGCAACCACCTCGTTTAGAGCGTTTCGTCTTGTCTCGCGGTTTATTGTGATGACGAACGCAGCGCCGTCACGCAGCTTCGTTACCTGCTCCATCATGCGTCCTGCCCCACTATGCGATGATCTTTATTGTAACACATAATGATTCACGTTCATCAGTGATGTCAACTACCCGACCCCAACTGTAATGCTGGTCACGGTGCCGGCTTGCACGCCCTTGCGCCGAGATTGACAGACGCGCGGAAAGTCTGGTGAAATGTATTCACTATGAGGGGAGGCGCGAAGAGAGCCTGCAGCGGCAGAAGCTCGTCTGTCGAATGGAGGATCGAGCGGGCCAATCGGACAGTTCGCTCGGCAAGCGTCCACACGGAGCGAGGTCTATGGTTTTTGAACTGTCGGAAAAGGCCGCACGACTGAAAGACCAGGTCGTTGGTTTTATGCACGAGCATGTCTACCCGAACGAACGTGCGTTGCTGGCGCCGCCAACTCTCGAGGCGGATAGATGGCAACCGCGCCCTCTTCTTGATGAACTCAAGGCGCGCGCGAGGGCCGACGGGCTGTGGAATTTGTTCTACAATCACGGCAGCGAAGGCGCCGGCTTGAGCAATTTGGACTATGCCCAGATATGCGAAGTTTTTGGTCGCTCACTTGCGGCGCCCGAAATCTTCAACTGCAACGCACCGGATGTCGGAAATATGGAGATCCTGTCTGTCTACGGCTCAGAGGTGCAGAAGCAGCGTTGGCTGAAACCTCTCCTGGATGGGGAAATTAGGTCCTGTTTTGCGATGACTGAACCTGCAGTCGCTTCATCCGATGCAACGAATATCGAGACCGAAATCCGCCGCGATGGCGACCAGTACATAGTCTCGGGACGCAAATGGTGGGCCACCGGTGCGCCCTCGGCTCGTTGCCGCGTGGCGATCGTGATGGGAAAGAGCGATCGCACCGCGCCGAAGCACAAGCAGCAATCTATGATCCTCGTGCCGATGGACACACCTGGGGTCACTGTCGAGCGCGCGCTTACGGTGTATGGGTACGAGCACGCTCCGCTTGGGCATGGCGAGCTGGTGTTCGATCAGGTGCGTGTGCCGGCGGACTCCATACTGCTCGGTGAGGGCCGAGGTTTCGAAATCGCGCAGGGACGGCTCGGGCCCGGACGCATCCACCATTGTATGCGATTTATCGGTCTTGCTGAACGCGCATTGGAACTAATGTGTGCCCGCGCGACATCACGTAGGGCCTTCGGCTGCACGCTTTCGGAGATGGGCGGGGTGCGTCAGGCAATTGGCCAGTCTCGTTGCGACATCGAGCAAGCGCGACTTGTGACGTTGAAGGCGGCGTGGGCAATGGATCGCTTTGGCAACAAGGCCGCCCGAAACGAGATCGCCATCGCAAAGATCACGGTGCCAAGTGTAGCCGGAGCGGTTATCGACCGCGCGATCCAAGTGCACGGAGGCGCCGGCCTAAGTCAGGATGTATTTCTTGCGGAGGCATTTGCCGAGACGCGCTTTCTGCGTATCGGAGACGGCCCTGACGAAGTGCATCGTGAAGCGCTAGCACGAAACGAACTTGCGCGGATGCCCCGTGGAGCGTGATGGCACGCACAGCGCGGGTGTGACTGGTCGGTAGCGGCCACGGCAGCGGGTGGAATATGAAATATTTGACGTGCTGCTGGCGGCGTCCGGTGGCGCGCGGGGCTTATGCCCACGGACCGTCTGATGGGGGCCAGGTTCGCAGATACATCTCTTCGAAAGGGTCATGTTTTCAAAGGCAGACTCCTCAAGCCGGAATGGCCGCTTGCTGCGTTCGGTTTCCCTGACCAATGGGTAGCGAGGGCCTGGCGGGCGTAAATTCCGGCCAGCCCGGTCCTGTCGTCCTGGCGAACCATACGGCCATGGCAATTAATTCGTCCGTTGACACACATTTCAATTGGGGGTTTAATAAGCTGACTTCATTATGCTCGCTTTGCGCACAGACGTCATTCAAAAAAAGATGCGGCGAGATTCGGGAAGACTGAAGGTGAGGGAGGAATTGACGTGACATCGGGGTTCCCACGCTTGACGTGTACGCACGCCGTCTTTGGCGAGGCGCCGGTCAGACCCCGCTGCGCCGTAGGCTCCGTGAAGTTGTGGGATGATGTGATAAAGCCGGCTCATTATAATCCGCCCGCGATGGGCCGCCTTCCTGCTTGGAGCCGCATATGCTGGCGCTGAGCAACGTCCAGGTCCTCTACGACAAGTCCATTGAGGCAGTGCGCGACGTCTCGCTTGAGGTGCCGGCGGGGCGGATCGTTGCGCTGCTGGGGTCGAACGGTGCAGGCAAGTCTACGATCCTGAAAGCGATCTCAGGTGTGCTGAGCCAGGAGGATGGAGAGATCACCAGCGGCGCAATCCATCTCGAGGGCGTTGTGATCTCAGGGCAAACGCCGCGCGCCATTATCCAACGTGGGTTGTTGCAGGTGCCGGAAGGGCGAGCGCTGTTCGCAACGCTCACGGTCGAGGAGAACCTCCTAATGGGCGGCTTTACGCGTACTCGTTCCGAGACCGCTGAGGCGCTTGCGAGCGTCTACTCCATTTTTCCGCGTGTCTATGAGCGAAAGACACAGATATCTGGATATCTATCGGGAGGAGAGCAGCAGATGGTCGCGATCGGTCGCGCGCTGATGGGACGCCCGCGCATCCTGATGCTCGACGAGCCGTCGCTCGGGCTCGCGCCGCAGATTATCGAAACGATCTTCGAGACGATCGTCGCGCTGAATCGCGACACCGGCCTCACGGTCCTGCTCGTGGAGCAGAATGCACAGCTCGCACTTCAGGTGGCCTCTCACGGCTACATTATCGAGAACGGTCGCATTGTTCTGGATGGCCCTTCGGACAGGCTCCGAGCAAATGACGACGTGCAGGAGTTCTACCTGGGGTTCTCGGGGGGCGAACGGAAGAGCATGCGTGACGTAAAGCACTACAAGCGCCGCAAGAGGTGGCTCTCGTGACCGCGCTGCTCGAACTCAAGAGCGTGACAAAACGCTTTGGCGGCCTCACTGCCGTCAACGATGTCAGCTTGAGTGTCCGTCGCGGCGAAATTTATAGCTTGATCGGACCAAATGGCGCAGGGAAAACCACGCTGTTCAACCTGATCAGCGCAGTGTACCGCCCGACATCGGGAAAAATCATCTTCGATGGAAAGGACCTAACGCGCACGCCGACATATGCTTTGGCGAGGTTAGGTATAGCGCGTACCTTTCAGAATCTGGCCGTTTTCAAGCAGGAGAGCGTGGTCAACAATCTGCTCGTAGGGATGCACGCGCATTTGAAGACTGACCCGCTGTCGGCGGCCATCTTCTGGGGTCGCGCACGCAATGAGGAGATGCGAGCGCGGGAGCGCGTCGAAGAGATTATCGAGTTCCTGAAGATCGAGGATATCCGAGATCATCCGGTCGGCACATTGTCGTACGGTCTTCAGAAACGCGTTGAGCTCGGCCGAGCGCTGGCGATCTCGCCAAAGTTGCTGCTGCTCGATGAGATGGTCTCCGGCATGAATCAAGAGGAACGGGAAGATATCGCCCGCTTCATCCTTGATCTCAAGGATGAGCTTGGGATGACCGTATTCATGGTCGAACACGACATGGGAATCGTGATGGACATTTCAGACCATGTTTGTGTCGTCAGTTACGGTCGCAAGATCGCGGAGGGCCCGCCCGGCGACGTTGCAGCGAACCCCGCGGTGATCGAAGCCTACCTTGGAACCAAGGGAGCGGCGGCGTGACAATCGACACCAGCCAGCTGCGCTCAATGACGCTGCCGCAGATCCTGAAGGCGCGAGCACAGGCGCATGGCGATAAGTTAGCGCTGCGCGAAAAGGATCGCGGCCTTTGGCGACGCACCAGTTGGCAAGGTTATTACGACACCGTCCGCTTGTTCGCCATCGGCCTGCACGTGCTCGGGTTTCGGCAAGGCGATCGTCTTGCTATCGCGAGCGATGATACTCCTGAATGGTTCTACGCAGACCTTGCTGCTCAGGCCCTAGGTGGCGCGGGTCTCGGCGTCTATCCCACAAATCCGTGGCCTGAAGTGCAGTATATCGTGCGCCATTCGCGGACGAAAATCATAGTCTGCGGCGACCAGGAGCAAACCGACAAAGTTCTTGACGCTCGAAACCTCGGAGACGGTTTGCCGGACCTTGCTACGATTATCTGCGTCGACTCCACGGGAATGCGTCATTATCAACACGAAGGTCTCATATCGTTTGATGCGGTTCTCGAACTCGGCCGGACGCACGAAGCCGAGTTGAGCGGGCTATTCGAAAGCACCCTGTCGAGCGGCAAACCGCGAGACACTGCAATTGTGGTTTATACATCGGGCACAACCGGCAATCCGAAGGGGGCGCTGCTAAGCCACGCCAATATGCTGCATTCCGCAATCGAAACAGCAGCGCTCTTCGGCCTCGATGCCGCAACATACTCTGTCCTCTGTTACTTGCCGCTCTGCCACGTTGCGGAGCGAGAATTCTCCAGCGTTATGCAACTTGTCACAGGTTGTGAGGTCAGCTTCGCCGAATCCGTCGACACAGTGGTTGTAAATCTACGGGAGATAGCGCCGCGCGGGTTTCTGGGAGTTCCGCGCATTTGGGAGAAGATGCAACAAAGTGTGCTCTATCGGGTAAAGGATACGACCCGCTTCCAGCGTCGCGTGTTCGAAACCTGCATGTCGCGCGGTCGACCGATCGCCGAGCGGCGACTGGCGACTGGCGGTTCGTTCGCAACGATCTCTGACCGGTTGTTGTTCACGTTGCTCTGGATCGTGTGCTTTCGTAGCTTGCAGCGACATCTCGGAATCAATCGGGTGCGCGCAGGCTTCTGTGGCGGAGCGAGCGTCTCGGCCGAGGTGATATTATTCTTCTGGAGTCTCGGGATACCGGTCTATCAAATCTATGGAATGACCGAAAGCGCGGGCGTCTGTAACGCGCAACGTCCGACCGCAACGACGCTCGGGTGTTCGGGCCTTGCGATCGGCGGCATCGAGGAGAAGTGCGCGCCGGATGGAGAGTTGCTGATCAAAGGTCCGAGCGTCTTTAAAGGCTATCTCTTCGACGAGGAAGCGACCGCTCGCGCCATGCCGGATGGTTGGCTGCACACGGGCGATGTCGTCGGAATCGAACGCAACGGTGAGATCCGCGTGCTGGACAGAAAGAAAGACATTCTGATAACTTCCGGTGGAAAAAATATCACGCCCTCCCTGATCGAGAATGCGTTGAAGGACTCGCCCTATGTCCGTGAGGCGATACTTCTCGGGGATGGACGGAATTTTCTTTCTGCGCTGATCCAAATTGATCTGGAGACGACGGGTAAGTGGGCGCAGGACCAAAACATCCAATACACGACCTACCGCTCGCTGGCGCAAAATGAGAAGGTGCGCCAGCTGATTGATCTGGAGGTGAGACGCGTCAACGAGCGTTTCGCTCGCGTCGAGAACGTACGAAAGTTCGTCATCTTGGCGAAGGAACTCGACCACGACGATGGCGAGTTGACGGCGACGATGAAAGTGCGGCGGCGCATCATCGAAGAGAAATTTCGAGAAGAAATCCAGACTATCTACGGGAGCGCCGCGTGATGGACTTCCTCGTCCTGCTGCTCTCTACAGGCATCGTCTCAGGCGCCGCCTACGGGTTGATCGCGATGGGCTTCGCTCTGATTTACAAGTCGACTGGCGTAGTCAATTTCGCACAAGGCGAGCTTGTGATGTTGACTGCCTATATCGCTTTCAGCCTCGCCAACACCCTCCACCTGACCTTCCTGCCATTGATTGTTGTGACTATCCCCATTTCGATGGCGATCGGCCTTATACTGGAGCGACTGTTCATTCGTCCTATGCTTGGTGAGCCAATCTTCGCGATCGTTATGGCTACCGTCGGCCTGGCGGTTATTCTGCGCGGACTCGTAATCATTGTTTGGGGGTCGGAGCCTTTTAACTTTGCGGCGGGCATGCCATCCGGGATCATATCCCTGGCGGGCGTTCCGTTTTATCCAGCGCAATTGTATCTGATCGCAGCGCTAGGTGTGGTGGTGCTCGCCACGTGGCTATTCCTGAGTTTTAGCCGCTACGGCATAGCGATGCGCGCCACCGCCGCCAACGAGACGGCGGCTCTGTTGGTAGGCATCAGCGTCAGTCGCATACATGCATTGGCGTGGATACTGTCCTCGGGCATTGCCGCCGTGGCAGGTCTACTTTTCGCCGCAAATTTCAAACTCGCGCCGGACCTTTGGTTTCAGGGACTGAAATCGTTTCCGGCCGTCATTCTCGGCGGTATGGACTCGGTCGTAGGCGCTGCGGCTGGCGGGTTGATTATAGGCCTCATCGAGAACCTCTCCCAAGGTTACATTGGCGAAGGCATGCGGGAGATCTCAGGCTTCATTGTCATCATCGTCGTGCTGATGATCCGTCCGTACGGGCTGTTCGGCAGTCGCGATATCGAGCGGGTATAGGCGAATGCGCACCGGCAATTTCAAGGAAACCCCTGGCCAGCTCATCGCCTTGAACGACAGCAGGACCGCTTGGGTGTGGACGCTCGCGCTTCTTGCGGGCTTGATCGCTGCTCCCCTCCTTATCGGAACTTATGGCCTGACTCTCATCGTGTCCGCTTTCATAGCGGTAATCGGCGGGGTGGCTTTGAATGTCTTGACTGGACAGACCGGCTTGATCTCGCTCGGCCTTGCTGGATTTCTTGCGGTCGGTGCCTACTCGAACGCAATTCTTCTCAGCGACTACCATTGGCCGGTCTGGATAACATTGCCGGCCTCGGGATTGGCTGCCGCCGCCGTCAGCATTTTGGTCGGTGTGCCTTCGCTTCGGTTGAAGGGCCTTTATCTGGCGATCACGACGCTCGCCTTTTCCTTCATCATCACGCACATAATTCTTTATGCCGAAAAATGGACGCACGGTCCGAACGGCATCTTTGTCAAGGGAGCGCAGATATTCGGGTTCGATGTGCAGAAAGGGATCCCGCTCTACTACCTTGCCCTCTTTCTGACGATCGCCACAATCCTCGCCAGCCTCAACCTGTCACGCACTCGCATCGGCCGCGCTTGGATGGCTATCCGCGACCATGACATCGCGGCTCGCGTCATGGGCATCGATCTCGTGCGCTACAAGCTGCTTGCCTTCGCTGTCAGCTCGTTCTTTATCGGAATCGCAGGCGCGCTCATGTCGCTGCAGCTTCGTTTCGTTAACGTGGATGTGTTTGCCCTGATACTTTCGATCGAGGGCGTGGCGATTATTATCCTCGGTGGTCTCGGCTCGGTTCCCGGGGCAATTCTCGGCGCAATCTTCCTGTCGTTTCTGCCGGAGGCGCTTCGCGTGGGATTCTCATTCATCGCTGACGCCAACTCGTCCGTCTATACGAACTACATCTACGAAATTCGCGGCATCGCGTACGGCGCTGTCATCGTGCTGTTCTTAAGGTTCAAACCCGATGGACTAATTGGGATTTGGCGGGATGCACGTAGGTATTGGAGTAATTGGCCACTGGCGTACTAATCAAAGAGAGGGAGAGAGAATATGAAAATCACAGTCACCTGCGCGGCATTGCTCCTGTCGACGACCTGCTACGCCGCGGATCCCGGTGTTTCCGACACTGAGATCAAGATCGGCGACGTCAATATCATGACAGGCCCCGCAGCGTTTGTTGGCAAAGGTTTTGCGATCGGCAGCAAGATTGCAGCCGCCGAGATCAATGCTGCAGGCGGCGTCAACGGCCGCAAGCTGACCATCATAACTGAAGACGATGGCTACGTTCCGGCGCGATCCTTCCAGGCGCTCACGAAACTTCTCGAAGTCGACAAGATCTTCGCACTCAACGGCACTTCCGGAACGGCGAACGTGATGGCGATGATGCCCCTGATCGTCGAAAACAATCTTCCTACGATGGTCGCGGAAGCGCCCGCGGCGCAAGTCTACAATCCTGTGCGGCCGTCCGTCTTCACTTTCGGCGCGAGCTATGAGGATGCGTTCTACGCGCAGCTCAAATACATTCATGACAATCTGGCGCCGAAAGACACAGTGTATGGCGTCATTCGTCAGGATGACGATTTCGGCAAAGAAGTGGAAGCGGGGTTCGATCGAGCCGTCAAGGAGTTTCGCGTCACGGCGCCGGTGCGCGTGCGCTTCAAGAAGGGCACGACGAACTTCTCCGCAGAAATGGCTCAAATGAAGCAGGCCGGGGTGACGGTGCTCGCCAATGGCGGTATCTTTGCCGGCGCAGCAAACATACTTGCTGAAGCTCGTAAGCTCGATATGTCGCTTCAGTCCGCGGGTGTCTGGAGCGAGGGCATTGCGGCGTCGGCCGCTCTCTCCGCACCGGCTGGCTACAATTATTTAGTTGGTGACTACGTCTCGCTCGTCGGCCCAGCCAACGACAAGTTCAAGACGCTTGCCAAGAAATTTGTCAGCGACGATGAAATTGCGGGGATAAGCCGCTACACCTATGCTGGCTACATAGGTTTGAAATCGCTTGCGGAAGGCATGCGGC
>JAJYAH010000808.1 GCA_021779635.1 Pseudomonadota bacterium
TCGGGGTCGGCGGTGGCGAGTTCCGCCGCTGACAATCGCCGGGTCAATTCATGCTTGTCCAGCGTGCCGTCATGGTCGCGGTCCAGCTTGTCGAACGCTGCGGAACCCGCTTTCTGCGCTTCCGCCAAGTCTACGGTGCCATCATTGTCGGTATCGAATATGACGTGGTGCGATTTCGCCAGAGCCGGCAATCCGGCGCCGAGCAGCGTTCCGACCGTCAGCGAAAAAACCATCATACGGCGCGTGATCATGGTGCGACCCTCCCGATTCTTGTTGCGCGCGGCGTGGACTCCGCCGGCAAGCGGGAATTACCGCCTCGATTCGGTGGAAATAAGGATATTGAATCTCGCCGTCAACGCAGGGTGGTTGCTGGTCGCGTGATCGCAGCGAAGTGAACCATCGAGCATGCCGGCGTTTCTGATCGCATCCATCATCCGTATCGGATATCGTCGTCACGAGAAACGAAGAATAACCTGGAAAATAAAAGCGAGGAACTGCGCGCATGGAAGCACTGACGGGCCACGAACTGAACGCGGACCAGATCGCCTATTGGAACGGTCCGGGCGGCCAGCGCTGGGCCGACCGGCAGCAATCCCAGGACATCTTGCTGGCGCCGGTCGCCGATCTCCTGATCGACCGTGCCCGGCCCGCGGCGGGCGAGCGGATTATCGACGTCGGCTGCGGCAGCGGCGCCACCTCGATCGCGCTGGCGCAGAAGGTCGGGCCGACGGGGCATGTGATGGGGATCGACATTTCCGGCCCGATGCTGGCGCGCGCCCGCGACGTCGCCCCAGCTGGGCTGCCGGTCGAGTTCGTGCTGGCCGACGCCACCGTCTATCCGTTCGCGCCGGACAGCTTTGATCTTTTGGCCTCGCGTTTCGGCGTGATGTTCTTTGCCGAGCCGGCACGCTCCTTCGCCAATCTGCGCCGGGGATTGAAGCGAACGGGCCGGCTGGCCTTCGCCTGCTGGCGGGAGCCGCGCGAAAATCCGTTCTTCATGGTTGCGCTGCAGGCAGTCTACAAGCACGTCCCCAAGCTGCCGCAGCAGGGGCCCGAAGACCCCGGTCCGTTCGCATTCGCCTCCGAGGCACGCGTGCAGCGCATCCTGGGCGAGGCCGGATGCACCGGCGTCGCCATGGAGCCGTGCAATTTGTCGCTGGATATAGCGATCGGGCGCGGGCTCGATACCGCGGTCAAAAGCGCGCTGGACATCGGACCGGCCGCCCGTGCGCTCGCCGAACAGTCGCCGGAAGTGATCGCTGCCGCCACCGTCTCGATACGCGAGGCGCTGACGCCGTTTCTCAAGGGCCAGTCAGTGCCGCTTCCCGCCGCGATCTGGATTGTGACGGCGCGGGCCGGCTAGCCACGCTATCTCTTGTGTATGTGGATGGTGTGAGGCCCATTCCCTACGGTGCATGGGGTTGTTTTCGCAGTTTTATGTCCACCCCCCGCCGAAGAGCCTAAGCCCGCTCTTCCCAGATCATCGCGAGATGAACGATGGTCTGCGCGGCTCTCTCCATGTCCTGCACGCTGACCCATTCCAGCCGCGAGTGGAACGCATGCTCGCCGGCGAAAATGTTGGGGCAGGGCAATCCCATGAACGATAGTCGCGAGCCGTCCGTGCCGCCGCGGATGGAGGTCTTGACCGGCTTGAGGCCGGCGCGTCGGATCGCCTCCATCGCGTTGTCGATCATCTCAGGATGGCGGTCGATTACCTGCTTCATGTTGCGGTACTGCTGTTTGATCTCCAGCCGGTACGATGATCGCGGAAAGTCCTTCATCACGTCTTTGACGATGCTTTCCAGGAGGGCTTCCTTCTCTTGCAATCCCTGATCGGTGAAATCGCGCACGATGAAATTGAGCGTCGTTTGCTCCAGCGCGCCCGAGATGGCGATCGGATGCAGGAATCCCTGCTTGCCCTCGGTGGTTTCCGGTGAACAGGTTTGCTTCGGGAGGCGATCGACGATGGCGGCAGCGATCTTGATGGCGTGCTCCATTTTGCCTTTGGCAAAGCCGGGATGGGTGCTCACGCCTTCGATGGTAATGGTGGCGGCATCGGCCGAGAATGTTTCGTCCTCGATATTGCCGGCGGTTTCACCGTCGATGGTGTAGGCAAAATCGGCACCGAGTTTCTTTAGATTGACCTTGTCGACGCCGCGGCCGATCTCCTCGTCCGGCGTGAACAGGATCTTGATCGCGCCATGTTTGATCTGCGGATTGTCGATCAGGAAAGCCGTCGCATCCATGATTTCGGCAAGCCCGGCCTTGTTGTCGGCGCCGAGCAACGTGGTGCCATCCGACGTGACGATGTCGTTGCCGATCTGATCGAGAAGCGCAGGATAATCCGCGACCCGGATGATCTGGGTGGGATCACCCGGCAACACGATGTCGTCGCCTCGATAATTTTTGACGAGTTGCGGTTTGACGTCCTTGCCGCTGCAGTCCGGCGAAGTGTCCATATGCGAGCAGAAGCAAATGGCGGGAACCCGCTTGTCCGTATTGGCCGGGATGGTCGCATAGACGTAGCCGTGTTCGTCGAGATGGGCGTCGCGGATTCCCATCGCCTGGAGTTCGCCGGCAAGCAGGCGGCCCAGGTCTTTTTGCTTTTCGGTAGATGGGCAGGTCGGGGAGGCTGGGTCGGATTGGGTATCGATCACCACATAGCGCAGAAAGCGCTCGGTCACGGTATGGGTGAACCCAAGGTTCGAAGTCACAGCCGGAACCACGTCAAGAAACGAACAACAACAGGATAGTCATACCGGAAATCTAGCGTCATCCCGGGTGCCGCGTAAACCACTCCGGAATGACGCAAAGTCAAAATGGATACGCGTCGGATCAGACGGCTTCCTTGAGTTCCTTGGCCGCGCGGAAGGCAACCTTCTTGCTGGCCTTGATGTGAATGGCTTCGCCGGTGGCAGGGTTGCGGCCCATGCGGGCGGCGCGCTTGCGCACCTGCAGGATGCCGAGACCGACGATGCGGATGCGTTCGCCCCTCTTGAGGTGCTTGGTGATCCGGCCGACCAGGTCGTTGAGAATGGCTTCAGCCTGCTTCTTGGATAACTCTTGCTCGTCGGCGATTGCTGCTGCGAGATGCTTCAGCGTAATGGTGGTCGGGGTCGCTGCTTTCTTCGCCATATTTGGCCCTCCTCGTTGTTGATGGCTTGGGAAACTAAGACGTATCAGGCCTTAAATGATTCGGGGGCCGGCTGACTACGCTGTTTTGCCTGTAAACAGCCTATAATTTGCATCGACGTCCCAAAAACGCCCGACTGGCAAGGGGATTCGCAACAACCTTGACTAAGACGGGGCGCGCCTTTAAGTCCTCACCTCTGTGCGGACCAGATTACGGAATCCGCGGGAGTAGCTCAGTTGGTTAGAGCGCCGCCCTGTCACGGCGGAGGCCGCGGGTTCGAGTCCCGTCTCTCGCGCCATATTTTCAAGCACTTAGCATCCCTTTTTCGACCGCGATTCGGCTCCGGTCACTTTTTGATCCGGTATTTCGCGGATGTGCCGATAATGGGTCAAGGCGGAAGGCTGCCGAAGCAGATCGTCGGCAC
>JAJYAH010000809.1 GCA_021779635.1 Pseudomonadota bacterium
TGCCGGTGGAACACCGCGAGAGTTCAACACCATCGCTGTCACCGACGGGATCGCCATGGGTCACATCGGCATGAAGTATTCGTTGCCGAGTCGTGAGCTGATCGCCGACTCCGTGGAGATGGTCGTGCGCGGTCACGGTTACGACGCCGTCGTGGCAATCGGGGCGTGCGACAAGACATTGCCTGGTCTCATGATGGGGCTCGTCCGCCTGAACTTGCCGTCCGTGTTTCTCTATGGAGGGTCTATCCTCCCTGGGCGGCGTAACGGTGTCGACTTGACCGTTCAGGACGTCTTTGAGGCTGTGGGCCGCCACTCTGCCGGCGAAATAAATGATGCGGAACTTGCGGCCATCGAAAATGCAGCTTGTCCATCATCTGGGGCGTGTGGCGGACAGTTTACCGCCAACACGATGGCCAGCGTATCTGAGGCAATTGGGCTCGCGCTGCCTGGTTCGGCAAGTCCCCCAGCGGTCTATGATAGTCGCGATATCTTCGCGGTCAGATCTGGCGAAAGCGCAATGGCGCTACTCGAACAGGATGTTCGCCCCAAGCATATCGTGACGCGCCAGGCCCTTGAAAATGCGGCCGCTGTCGTCGCCGCTTCAGGCGGTTCCACAAACGCTGCGTTGCATCTTCCTGCAATCGCGCACGAGGCTGGTATCGATTTTGATCTTCAGGCCGTGGCCGAGGTATTCAGACGGACGCCTCATATCGCAGACCTGAAGCCAGGGGGGCAATACGTCGCACTGGACCTCCACAAGGCCGGCGGCATTCCGGCCATGATGAAACTGCTCCTAGATGGTGGTTACCTCAACGGCGATTGCCTGACGGTAACCGGGCGGACGGTCGCCGAGAATCTGGCCGATCTCACCCTCAACGCTGACGGGGATGTGCTTCGGCCATTGGATAGACCGATTTCCGAGACGGGCGGCGTGGTCGGACTCACCGGCACGCTCGCGCCGCAGGGCTGCATCGTGAAAATCGTCGGCTTGAAGCAACTCAGCTTCCGGGGGCCGGCGCTTGTCTTTGATCGGGAAGAGGATGCATTCGCGGCGGTTCAAGCGCGGGCATATTCTCCCGGCTCCGTCATCGTCATTCGCTACGAGGGTCCGCGTGGTGGACCCGGCATGCGAGAAATGCTGGCGACCACCGCGGCCATCTACGGACAAGGGATGGGCGAGAAGGTGGCGCTGATAACGGATGGCCGCTTTTCCGGCGCGACTCGCGGATTCTGCATTGGGCACGTCGGGCCAGAGGCGGCTGTTGGCGGTCCCATCGCCCTGGTGCAGAACGGCGACGTGATTGCGATCGACGCCCGGGCCGGGACGATTGACGTTGAAGTGTGCGCGGATGAATTCGAGAGGCGCCGCGCGCGCTGGCAGCCTCCTAGTTCTCGCATTTCATTCGGTGCCCTCTGGCGCTATGCAAAAACTGTTGGCGATGCCGCGGGCGGCGCGGTCACGCATCCGGGTCCCCCGCTTCGACGCTGACGCGCGATCGAAGGCCTAGGCGGGCTTGGAGAGCGCAGCGACAAGGTGATCGGCGAGGAGAGATCCCGCGCGCGATAGATTAGAAGCTCTGTGCATGCAGATGTCTGCCGCCGGAAGTCTCGGCATTCCATCGCGATCCGACAACTGCCGGAGCTTCGACGGAAATGTGCCGGCCTTCACGACCGTCACCGCCAATCCTTGCGCAGCAATCGACTCGACGGCAGCCAGACTGTGACTGACAAAGGCCAAACGCCACGGGCGTCTTGCCGCGTCAAGCGCTTCCATTGCCCATTTTCGGAAAAGGCAGCCTTGCGGGTAGAGCGCAACGGGCAATGGATCGAGCTCCTCGACCGGATGTGACGCCCCTGCCGCCCAGACCGCTTGTTCCCTTCGAAGAAATTCTCCGTCTCCGCGCCCTTCTGGGTGCATCGCGATGACAAGGTCAAACGTATCGCCAAGTCGGTCAGGCATCGACGCAGTGAGGCCGGTCTCCATCTCCACGTGAATTTGGGGATAGCCGCTTATGAAGCTCGCTAGCAGAGGTGGGACGACGAACGTGCCGTAGTCATCCATGACACCGAGGCGCACCTTCCCCTCGATGTTATGTTCCCGAAGCCGGCCAACAGCCTCTTCGTTAAGAATCAAGATACGTCTCGCGTAACCGAGCAAGCCTTCACCAGCTGGGCTCAGGTCTACGTTCACTTTAGTCCGATGGAAGAGTTCGACTCCGAGCCGATCCTCGAGGCGCTTGATCTGCATGCTGACGGCAGACTGGGTGCGATTCAGCATGGACGCGGCGCGCGTGAAGGATCGGTGGTCGGCCACCGCGACAAACGCCCTCAAGAGCTCAGGGTCCAAGGCAGGGACAGACATCGCAATCCTTGATAAGAGATATCATAGAAATTCCATTTCTTGATTACTACCGCGCCTATACCATTCGCGCAAGGGCAGATCAGGAATGGACGACGGGCAGATGGAAGAAGCTTGGGGTGTCTTGGCGGCGGCCTTGTCGAGCGGGCTCGGCGGCACATCAATTGGCGCAACGCGCTATCTGGTCACCGCACTCGATCCTCTCGCGATCGGATCCTTTCGGTTTGGGGTCGGGTGCGCGCTTCTGCTGCCGGTCGCCCTCCTGAGGGGTTCGCCGTGGCCATCGCGGCGGGACTGGCTTGGTGTTGCCGGCCTGGGAATGCTCTTTTTCGGGCTGTTTCCCATTCTCTTCAATGCATCATTGATATTCACGACCGCCTCGCGTGGGGCGCTGGCCCTTTCATCTTTGCCGTTACTGACAATGGTTGCAGCGGCAGCTCTCGGAGTCGAACCGCTTACGCGACGCAAAACGGCCGGCGTCTTCATTGCCATGCTTGGAGTCGCGGTCGCGCTCGTCTCAGGGCTGGCCCATGCCCCCGCTGGCGCCTGGCGCGGTGATCTCTTGATGGTTGCCGCGGCATTCTGCATGTCGCTCTATAGTGTCTGGTCACGCCCGTTCATCTCTCGATCGGATCCGATCACATTCACCGCAGTCGGCATGGCCACCGGCGCAGTCTGCCTCATATGCGTCTCATGGCTCCGCGGCAGCTTTGCGCCCGTTGCTACATTTGGCGCGCCACAGTGGCTAGCTGTCACCTACCTCGGCATATTCGGAAGTGCCGTTACTTTCTTTCTCTGGGCATTCGCGCTGGAGCGTACCACGCCGACGCGCGTCGCAATCTCCGTGACCGTCAAGCAGGAGTTCGCGGCGAAGGAGAAGGGCAAGGCTGTAAAGAAGGCAGCGCCTAAGCCAACCGCCAAGCAACAGCCGAAAACAGCGAAGAAGTCCGCCGCTGCATAACCACCATCCCAACAGAAACACTCCGCGGAGCCAGCAAGATCGGCTCCGCATTTGTGTGTTTGGCTGGCCGCCTGCCCGCCCTCATCCGATGCCCCGGACATGCGCCGGAGCGACATCTTCAGCCCACCCAGCGGCCAGCTCCGCCTTGAGAACAGGCGGCGACAAAGGCCGCTCTCAGGCTACGAGCGCAGTGGGGATAGGAGAAGCCCTGCTGCGGAATCTCCTCCAAAGTTCA
>JAJYAH010000810.1 GCA_021779635.1 Pseudomonadota bacterium
GTGGATACCATGCGAGCGGGGTCGCGATCTTGCGGCCATCCGCGAGCGTCACCACCAGCTCGTCGGCGGCGAAGGCAACCGAGACCGGCCTGATATCTCTGACATCAATTTCCAAAGTGCTCATGCCATTTGCCTTCGAGGACATCGCGTTGCGGTCGCAGATGCCGGATAATAGCGCCGATTTCATGGGCGGGAAGTCCGACTGATTTGCCCCCCTCGTCCAGCCCTATCTGCAAAAATATTCTGATTCCCTTCCGACCCAAATCACCTGCATATGTTCCGCCGTCTCGTCCCACATGGGGCGTATCGCGATCGTCACGGACGCGGGGCGGGATGCGGTGGACGCGGGCGGTGCTGCTGACGAGAGCGCCATCCTCGCGGACGGCGAAGTCGTGTGGTCCTGACGCCTCGACGCTGGCGTCAAGTTGGCGGAAGACAATTCCTCTGGCGATGGTGACAAACAAGCCCGATCACCAGGGAGAGCTCGAAATAAGCCGTAAACCATCGTGTGCGGGAATGCCGGGTGTTCCGGTGCGACCGTGGTGACGACACTCGCGTGCTTTCTACACTTTGCGCGCGAGGCTGCGGGTGCAACGGGCACCCGGCATTCCCCGCGCCCTCTGATCGGGGCGAGAGGTTGATGCACAACTCGGGCGCTTCGCGCCGCGGGAAGGTGATGGTGTGTTTGGATTAGCCGTCATTGCGAGGAGCCAACGGGTCCGGCCTTTCGGCCGGCCCGATGACAGGCTCCGCGACGACGCAATCCATGCTTCCTTTGCGTTAGTGGATTGCTTCGCTTGCGCTCGCAATGACGATCGTGGTGGCTCGCAATGACAGTTCCGGTCCGAGCCGCCTTGGCCAGAATTTACATCGGAAATACTACTGACATTCCCCGACACCAACGCTATATCAACCCCGCCCGGCCCGTCCGGGCTTTTGGCGTTGGCATGGGAATCGACAGATGACGGGATCGACACGATCAAGCGGCGGCCTGGATGACCGCCGC
Source organism: Pseudomonadota bacterium (assembly GCA_021779635.1). The sequence continues at coordinate 1,007 of JAJYAH010000810.1, forward strand.
AAGCGGGTGCTGTTTCGCTGCTGGCATCGCGGCACCCGCGAGATGGATCTCATTCTCGGCCGGTTTGCCGATGCCGAGATCGCCACGCTGGGCGACGACGAACTCGCTCAACTGGAACATCTGATCGAGGTGCCCGACCCTGATCTCTATGCCGCATTGACCGGCAGCGTGCCGCCGGCGAGCGACTATGCGAGCCGCCTGTTCGACCGCATCAAGTCGTTTAGCCAGGCGGATCACGGCGCATGAAGCAACCCGTCCAATCGCCCGCGCAAATGCTGGCGCCCGGCCGCGCGCTGACCTTTGCCAATGTCGCCGAGGGCGCCGAAGGTCTGGTTATTTCGGACCTGGCGCGCGCGGTGGCGGCGCGGCCGAAGCCGCCGGCGGTTAGCCTCGCGGTGATTTGCCGCGACGGTCCGCGGATGCAGCAACTGGCGCGGGCGCTGGAATTCTTCGCAGCCGATTTGCCGGTGCTGCAGTTTCCGGCCTGGGACTGCCAGCCCTATGACCGGGTGTCGCCGCATGGCGGCGTGCTGGCGCAACGGCTGACCACGCTGGCGCGGCTGTCGCGCCTTGCCGGCAGCGCAAAGCCGCTGATTGTTCTGACCACGGTCAACGCCATCGTGCAGCGGGTGCCGGCGCGCGAACTCATTGCCGCGCAGGCACTCTCGGTCGCGCCCGGGCATGTCGTGCCGATGAACTCGATCGTGTCGTGGCTGGAACACAATGGCTACAACCGCTCCTCGACGGTGCGCGAGCCCGGCGAATACGCGGTGCGCGGCGGCATTCTCGATCTGTTTCCGGCCGGGCTCGATCAACCGGTGCGGTTCGATTTTTTCGGCGATGCCCTGGAATCGATCCGCAGTTTCGATGCCGAAACCCAGCGCACGCTGCTCGACATGCGCTCGCTCGATCTGGTGCCGATTTCGGAATTTCAACTGGTCACCGAGACCATCAAGCGCTTTCGGATGGGCTATGTCGCCGCCTTCGGCGCCCCGGAGCGGGGTGATCTGCTATATGAGGCGGTCAGCGAAGGCCGCCGCCATCCCGGCATGGAGCACTGGCTGCCGCTGTTCAACGAGCGGATGGATACGCTGTTCGATTATCTCGACGACGCAGCCGTAGCGATCGAGCCGCAAGGCGAGGATGCCGCGCGCGAGCGCTTCAAGCAGATCGCCGATTATTACGAGGTGCGGCGCGAGACGATGGAGCATCCGGGCGGCGGCGCGATCTACAAGCCGTTGCCGCCGGATCGGCTCTATCTGACCGAAACCGAATGGACCAGGCATCTCGACGAAGCCGCGCTGGCGCGGCTCACCCCGTTTGCCGTGCCCGACGGCAGCGCCGGCGTGGTCGATGCCGGCGCGCGGGCCGGGCGCAACTTCACGCCGGAGCGGGCGGACAGTTCGGTCAACGTGTTTGAAGCCGTCGTCGCCCATGTCGGGGCCCTGCAGGCCCAGCGCAAGAAGGTGGTGATCGCGCTGTGGAGCGAAGGCTCGCGCGACCGCATGGGCAGCATGTTGCGGGATCACAAGCTGCTCAATCTGACCAGCGTCAATTCCTGGCGAACGGTGCAGGCGACGCCGCGCAACGAGGCGATGCTGGCGGTGGTCGGCATGGAATCCGGTTTCGAGACCGATCATGTCGCCGTCATCAGCGAACAGGACATCCTCGGCGACCGGCTGGTGCGGCCGCGCAAGGCGAGCCGCAAGCTCGACAATTTCATCTCCGAGGTCACGAGCCTCGCCAGCGGCGATCTCGTGGTGCATGTCGAGCACGGCATCGGCCGTTTCGTCGGCCTGCAGACGCTCGAGGTCGCCGGCGCGCCGCATGACTGCCTTGAATTGCATTATGCGGCCGACACCAAATTGTTCCTGCCGGTCGAGAATATCGAGCTATTGTCGCGCTACGGCTCCGATCACGCCAATGTCGAACTGGACCGGTTGGGCGGTAGCGGCTGGCAGGCGCGCAAGGCCAAGCTCAAGAATCGTATTCGCGAGATCGCCGGCGAACTGATAAAAATCGCAGCCGAACGGCATCTGCATGAAGCGCCGAAAATGCCGGTGCAGCCGCATGTCTATGACGAGTTCTGCGCGCGCTTTCCGTATGAGGAAACCGAAGACCAGCTTGGCGCGATCAATGCCACGCTGAAGGATCTCGAAACCGGCCGGCCGATGGACCGGCTGATCTGCGGCGACGTCGGTTTCGGCAAGACCGAGGTGGCGCTGCGCGCGGCCTTCGCGGTCGCGCTCGACGGCAAGCAGGTCGCAGTCGTGGTGCCGACGACGCTACTGGCGCGGCAGCACGCCAAGACCTTCACCGAACGGTTTCGCGGCTTTCCCGTCAACGTCGCGCAGGCCTCGCGCCTGGTCGCGCCCAAGGAACTGGCACAGGTCAAGAAGGGGCTTGCGGACGGTTCCATCGATATCGTGGTCGGCACCCATGCGCTGCTCGGCAAGTCGATCAAGTTCAGGGATCTCGGTCTTCTGATCGTCGACGAAGAGCAGCATTTCGGCGTCAGCCACAAGGAGCGGCTGAAACAGCTGCGC
>JAJYAH010000811.1 GCA_021779635.1 Pseudomonadota bacterium
GTTCTCCTGCGATCTCGACTCGTTCGATTTCAAGGCGCGCAATGCCCAGCAGGTGATCGACGTGACCATGAAGAAGCTCGACAAGCTCGGCAAAGGCATCATCCTGATGCACGACTTCCACAAGCACACCGCGGAAGCGCTCCCCGAACTGCTGCACAGGTTGAAGGCGGGCGGCTACAAGGTCGTTAAAATGATACCTAAGGCCCCCGTGCAGACGCTGCCGCAATACGACGAGGAACTTCTGAAGGACGCCAAGCTGCCCACGGTCAGCGACCGCCCGGTTTCGAGCGTGGTGCAGACGATTTCGCAATAGCCTTGCCGCCCGTGACAACGCAGGTGCCGACGCTGCGCATCGAAGGTTACGTGATCGTGTCGGCCGACGGCATGCTGGCGAACGCCGATCGGGTAATGCCGGACGAATTGAAATTCGAGGGCGACAAGCGGTTCTTCACCGCCGCGCTGGACCGCGCCGACCTGATCGTGCACGGCCGTCATTCCGAGGAAGATCAGCCGAACTCGCCGCAGCGAAAGCGGCTTGTCCTGACCGGCAAGATCGGCGCAATCGCGCCCGATCCTTCCAATCCCAGGGCGACGCTGTGGAATCCGGCGGGAGCCCCGTTCGAGGCAGCCTGCGAGCGCGCCGGTGTTGATTCCGGCATCGTCGCGATTATCGGCGGGCCGGAGGTGTTTGGAATGTTTATGGACCGCTACGACACCTTCTGGCTGTCGCAGGCGCCGCGCGTGCGGCTGCCGGGAGGTGAACCGTGCTTCCCCGGGGTGCCCGCACGTTCACCGCAGAAGATTCTGGCGGCCCATGGCATGAAGGCCGGCGATGCCCTTATCCTGGACAGCGCCGATGCCGTCAGCGTGACGCCCTGGCGGCGAGTTACCTAGACTAGACGTCGCTGCTATAGGCGGGTTCTCCCGCGTGCGACACCTTCCTGTATCCCGCGATCATGAACAGTGCGCCGATGAGCGACAGGTTCTTCAACGCGTGGATCAAATTGTTCGTGCCGTCAGCGCCGGTTTGATTCCAGAAGTCGTGATAGTAGAAGGTCGCCGCGGCGACGAACAGGATCAGCACGATCGCAAAAAAGCGCGCGCCGAAATTCAAGGCGATCATGATGCCGCAGATCAATTCAACCGCACCGGCCGCAATCGCGAGCATTTGCGGCGTCGACATGCCCGTTACACCCTCAAGTTGCGAGGTGTAGGTCGCCAGTGCCGCCGGAATAACAATCTTTTCCGTCATCTGCGCCGTCGCCGTCAAATTCAGGAGCTTGGAAGCTCCCGAAAAAATAAACAGCACCGCGAATAGAATTCGCCCGAAGGTGATGAACGCTGGCATTGGTCGGCCTCACTGAAATGCTGCAGATGCGGGGTCGCTCTATGGCGGAACGATTATGAGGGGTCCGCCGCAGCTTTTCAAACAGTCAAATCGAGGGAATGCTCATTGTCGGCCGTGACTGGATAGATTTTTCCTGCTCGATTTCGTTATTTTGACGCGTTTTCTTCATGCGAAGCGACAGCCCCCGCACCCGGCGTGGAGCCGGCTTTCGCTGGAAAACACGCTAGCCAAACAAGGTCGGCTGCTGACGGCCGGCTCGCTCCTGGGCTTCGACGGCGGCGACCGCGGTCATGTTGAGGACACCGCGCGCGGTCACCGACGGCGTGAGGATATGCGCCGGGCGCGAGGGGCCGATCAGAATCGGACCGACCGGAAGGGCGTCCGCCAGCGACTTGATCATCTGATAGGCCACATTGGCCGTATCGAGGTTCGGCATGATCAGGATATTGGCGACGCCTTCCAGATTCGAGTGCGGCAGGATCAATGCCCGCGCGGCCTCCGACAGCGCGGTGTCGCCCTGCATTTCGCCGTCCGCCTCGATTTCCGGATGGTTCTGTTTCAGAATTGCAGTGGCACGGCGCATTTTGCGCGAGGAGTCGGTGTCGTAACTGCCAAAATCGGAATGCGACACAAACGCGATTTTTGGCTTGATGTTGAATCGCTGGACATGAACCGCCGCCAGCGCCGCCATCTCCGCAAGCTCCTCGGCGCTTGGATTCGGCCGCACCTGCGTATCGGCGATGAAATGAGCACCCTTGCTGGTAATCATCAGCGCAAGGGCGGCGAAATCGCTCACCCCCGGAAGAAAGCCGATGATTTCGCGCACATGACGCAGGTGGCTCATATAGCGGCCCTCGACGCCGCAGATCATGGCGTCGGCCTCGCCACGGATCACCGCCAGCGCCGCGATCACGGTGGCGTTGGTGCGGACCACCGTGCGGGCGGCATCGGGGGTCACGCCGTGCCGGCCGGCGACATCGATGTAGGATTGGACGTAAGAGCGATAGCGCGGATCGTCCTCGGGATTGACGAGATCGAAGTCCTGGCCGGCCTTGATCGCAAGGCCAAATCGCTTGATCCGCGCCTCGACCACCGAGGGACGTCCTACCAGAATCGGCCGCGCCAGCTTCTCCTCCAGCACCACCTGGGTCGCGTGCAGGACGCGTTCGTCCTCGCCTTCCGCATAGATGACGCGGACGGGTTGGGTTTTGGCCTTGGCAAACATCGGCTTCATGACAAGGCCGGAACGGAACGCGAAGCGCTCCAGTTGCGCGGCATAGTCCTCGAAATTCGCGATCGGACGGGAAGCGACGCCCGATTCCATCGCCGCCTTCGCAACCGCGGGCGCAATGCGCAGGATCAGCCGCGGATCGAACGGGCTCGGGATCAGCGAACCCGGGCCGAAGCCCTGGGCTTCGCCGCTGTCGAAGCCGGGCGCGATCGCATCCGACGGCGGATCGCGGGCAAGCTGCGCGATCGCTCCGACCGCGGCGTGCTTCATGTCCTCGTTGATCGCGGTGGCCCCGACATCGAGCGCGCCGCGAAAGATGAACGGAAAGCACAGGACGTTGTTGACCTGATTGGGAAAATCGGAACGCCCGGTGCAGATCATCGCATCGGGCCGCGCCTTGCGGGCCTCATCCGGCATGATTTCCGGCGTCGGATTGGCCAGCGCCATGACCAACGGCTTGTCCGCCATCGCCTTGACCATCTCAGGCGTCAGCACGTTTGGCGCCGAAAGTCCTAGAAAAATGTCGGCGCCGCCGATCACCTCGGCCAGCACGCGCTTGTCAGTCTTCTGCGCATAGACGGACTTCCAGCGATCCATCAGGGTATTGCGGCCCTCATGCACCACGCCGTCGATGTCGCAAACCCAGATATTCTTGCGCTGCGCGCCGAGCGAAACCAGGAGATTGAGGCAGGCGATCGCTGCGGCACCTGCGCCGGAGGCGACAATCTTGACGTCGGTGAGCTTCTTGCCGTTCAGCAACAGGGCATTGGTGATCGCGGCCCCGACGATAATGGCGGTGCCGTGCTGATCGTCATGAAATACCGGGATCTTCATGCGCGCCTTGAGCTGAGCCTCGATCTCGAAACACTCCGGACCCTTGATGTCCTCGAGATTGATGCCGCCAAAGGTCGGCTCCAGCGCCGCCACGGTTTCGACCACCCGCTCGACGGTGTCGGCGGCGATTTCGATA
>JAJYAH010000812.1 GCA_021779635.1 Pseudomonadota bacterium
TTTTTCCGGTTGCGCGACCGCGCTCTTCGGCGACGCGGCCAGCGCTGCCGCAACGGCGAGAGCGGCCAGTTTCGGTATCTTTTTGCCTGGGGCCATGCGGAGCATCGGGAGGTCTTTAACCCTAAGCGAAGGATCGGTTATGAAATATGCCCCAAAAGACCGCGGAATGCGGCTAGTCTGGGGCACCATTGGCTGGGTTTCCGAGGTTCATGCTACTTGCGGCAACCTGCGAGACGATTTACGGACTTCAGATCGGCGGCGGCAGGCCAAATAGCAGATATCAATGCTTGATGCGACACTGAGAGACCGGGCGAGGGGCCTGCTGACGGCATCGCGGCGAAGCGACGTGCCGCCGTTCATGGTGATGGACGTGATGGCCGCCGCAGCGCGTATCGAAGCGGCCGGCGGCCATGTTATTCACATGGAAGTGGGGCAACCGGCAGCGGCGGCGCCGAAAGCGGCGATCGCTGCCGCCCACGCCGCACTCGACAACGGGCGGATCGACTATACCTCGGCGCTGGGGATCCCCTCGCTGCGCGAGCGCATCGCGAGGCATTATCGCGATGCCTACGGCTGCGCCGTGGATGCCGGCCGGATCGTGGTCACCACCGGCTCGTCCGGCGCGTTCATCCTGGCGTTTCTTGCCATGTTCGAGCCGGGCGATCGGGTTGCAGTCACTGTGCCCGGCTATCCGCCGTATCGACATATCCTGACCGCGCTCGGCTGCGAACCCGTGCTGATCGAGACATCAAGCGAAACCCGTCACGCGCTGACCGGTGAGGCCTTGCTCGCCGCCCATCGCAGGACGCCCCTGAAAGGCGTGCTGGTCGGGAGCCCTGCCAATCCCACCGGTACGATGATGTCGCGCGAGGCGCTCACCAGCCTGATATCCGTGGCCGAAGACGCCGGCATCCGTTTCATTTCCGATGAAATCTACCACGGCCTCGATTATGCGTTCCCGGCGGTGACAGCGGCCGAGCTTTCTCCGCATGCGCTTGTCATCAATTCATTCTCGAAATATTTCTGCATGACCGGCTGGCGGGTCGGCTGGATGGTGGTGCCCGAACCGCTGGCGCGGCCGATCGAGCGGCTGCAGCAGAATCTCGCGATCTCGGTGCCGACGCTGTCGCAGATCGCGGCCGAAGCCGCGTTCGACGGCGCTGCGGAAATGGAAGCGGTGAAGCATGGCTACCAGGAGAACCGCCGTATCCTGATCGATGGCCTGCCGCGCGCCGGCCTCACTAAATTCCTGCCGGCCGACGGCGCGTTTTACCTCTACGCCGACGTCTCCCAATTCACCGTCGACAGTTTCGAGTTTGCCAAGCGGATGCTGGAACAGGCGCGCGTCGCGGCAACCCCCGGCATCGATTTCGATCCGGTTCACGGCCATCAGTTCATCCGCTTTTCCTATGCCCGGTCGGCCGAGGAAATGCGCGAGGCCGTCGCGCGCATCGCGCGATGGCTCGGATAGCGCATGTCGTAATGGACGATTCGGCCGCCGGACCGGCGCCGGTGCCATTGACTCCGCAGCTTCAATTGATCTTGGCTGTATTCGGTGGGACGGTGCATCTGCATGAGCGGCGGAAAAATCCGCGAGTTTCGAGGGGGGAGTGAGCGTCATGTCGGCAGTGATCGCAACCGGAGCGCCGGCGCGCGTGGCGAAACCCTGGTATAAAATACTCTACGTTCAGGTGCTGATCGCGATCCTGATCGGAATCCTGGTCGGCTGGAAATTTCCTCATCTTGCGACCAATGACTGGATCAAGGCGCTCGGCGACGGCTTCATCAAGCTGATCAAGATGGTGATCGCGCCGATCATCTTCTGCACGGTGGTCTCCGGCATCTCGCATATCCAGGATGCCAGGAAGGTCGGCCGCGTCGGCGTCAAGGCGCTGGTCTATTTCGAAGTGGTTTCGTCGTTCGCGCTGTTGATCGGCCTCGTGATGGGCAACCTGATCCAGGTCGGTCACGGCCTGGCTGTGACGCCCGATGCGGCGGCGGTCGCAAAGTACGTCAAGGAAGCGGAGGCGCATAAGTCGGTCGATTTCATCCTCAACATCATTCCGGACAGTGTGGTCGGCGCGCTGGCGCGGGGCGATATCCTGCAGGTGCTGCTGTTCGCCATCCTGTTCGGCTTTTCCTTGATGGCGCTGGGCGAGCGCGGCCACCGGCTGCGCGACATCATCGACGACACGTCGCATGCGGTGTTCGGCGTGATCGCCATCGTCATGAAGGCAGCACCGCTCGGCGCCTTTGGTGCGATGGCCTACACCGTCGGGGCATATGGCCCCGGCGTGCTCGGCAATCTGATCGGACTGATCGTGTTGTTCTATGCGACCGCGGGGCTGTTCGTGATCGTCGTGCTCGGCCTGATCGCTCGCCTCGTCGGCTTCAATATTTTCAAGTTCATCGCCTACATCAAGGACGAACTGTTGATCGTGCTCGGCACCAGTTCGTCGGAAAGCGCGCTGCCGCAATTGATGGAAAAGCTCGAACGGCTGGGGTGTTCGAAATCGGTGGTCGGTCTCGTGGTACCGACCGGATATTCGTTCAATCTCGACGGCACCAACATCTATATGACGCTGGCCACGCTGTTCATCGCGCAGGCGCTGGGCGTCGATCTTGGCTTCAGCCAGCAATTGGCCATCCTGGTGGTGGCGATGCTGACCTCGAAAGGTGCCAGCGGCGTCACCGGCGCGGGCTTCATTACGCTGGCGGCAACGCTCACGGTGGTCAATCCGGCCCTGGTTCCGGGGATCGCGATCGTGTTTTCAGTGGACAAGTTCATGAGCGAGGTTCGTGCGCTCACCAACATCACCGGCAACGGCATCGCCACGGTGTTCGTTTCCTGGTGGGAGGGCGAACTCGATCGCGACAAGCTGCATAGCAATCTCAACCAGACCGTCGATCCATCGGATCTGGAGACGGCGGTCACGACGGGGTAGCCAGGGTCGTCGGCGAACAAGAATTCGGCCAATAAAAACCGCCCGGTCTTGCCGGGCGGTTTTCGTTTCGCAAATCCTGATTGTCTATTCGCCGCTGCCGAAGCGCCGCGACCACCATCCGGCGCGGCGGGGCTGGGTCTCGCTGGTTGTGTCCGAAGCGGGCTGGGCCGGGGCAGGGGCCGGCGCCGGCTGGCTTGGCTCGACTGGCGTTGCCGCGGCAGGCTGGGCATCGACCAGGAAGCTCACCTTTTCGCGCACGGTTGAACGCCGCCGCGCGGCTCTTTCGGCTTCCTGAGCGGTCTCCTCCTGCGCGAACGCAGGTGTCGCTTCCCGCGGACCGCGATCGGCATGCTGCAATTCGGCTGGCGGTGCAATGGATTCCGGTTGAACCTCCGGGAGCGAAGGCTCCGGCGAAACGCCGTCGAAATCGGCGACCGCGCTCGTTGCTTCCGGAACGGATGTCGGCCCGAGTTCGTCCACGATCGATCCGGCCAGACCGTCCTCCGGCCCGCCGCGCCGCCGCCGGCCGCCGCGGCGTCCGCGACGCCGGGGACGCCGCTCGCCGCCGGCCGCCTGATCGGTACGAACCGCGCTA
>JAJYAH010000813.1 GCA_021779635.1 Pseudomonadota bacterium
GACCGCCGCGAGAGCGGCACGCCACTTCCCGCGGGCGTCATCTTCCAGGGCGAGTTGCAGCGGCCGCAGTCGAGGGCCTTCGAGGCCCTCGTCGCCCACGACGCCGGGGTGCTTGCGGCAACGACCGCCTTTGGCAAGACTGTTGTCGCGGCGGCGCTCATCGCCCATCGCAGCCGGAACACGCTGATCCTCGTCCACCGGCGCGAACTGCTGAAGCAATGGGTGGAGCGTCTGCGGACTTTCTTGAATATAGGCCGCAATCAGATCGGCGTAATCGGTGGCGGAAAACGGAAGCCGACCGGCATCATCGACGTTGCGCTCATCCAGAGCCTGGTCCGCAACGGGGAAGTTGCGGACACAGTTGCCGATTATGGCCATCTGATCGTCGATGAATGCCATCACCTGTCGGCGGCAAGCTTCGAGCTTGTCGCTCGGCGATCGAAGGCGCGGTATGTGGTGGGCTTGTCCGCGACTGTGGCCCGCAAGGACGGCCACCACCCGATCATCTTCATGCAATGCGGCCCCGTCCGTCATCGGGTCGATGCTAGAGTTCAAGCCGCCGAAGGCGGCATCCGCCACCGGGTGCGCGATCGCTCGACGACATTCGAGCTGCCGCCGTCCCTGGCGTCAGTCGAGCGTCCGTCGATCCCTGCGATCTACGCGGCATTGGCTCAGGACGGCTCGCGGAACGATCTCATCTTCGGCGACGTGCTGAAGTCGCTCGAGGCGAAGCGCTCGCCTGTCGTTCTGACGGAGCGGAAAGATCATCTTGATCGGCTTCGGCAGCGGTTCTCGCCGTTCGTGAAGAACCTCGTCGTGCTGCGCGGCGGCATGTCTGCGGGCGATCGCAAAATGGCCGAAGCCGCAATGCGGGTCCCGGACGATCAGGAGCGCCTGATCCTCGCGACCGGCCGTTACATCGGCGAAGGCTTCGACGACGCCCGCCTCGACACGTTGTTCTTGACGATGCCGATCGCCTGGAAGGGGACATTAGCGCAATATGTCGGCCGTCTCCATCGCCAGCATGCTGGAAAGCGGGACGTCCTTGTCGTGGACTATGTCGATCATGCTGTGCCGGTTCTCGCTCGGATGGCCGTGAAACGCCGCGCCGGCTATCGCGCCTTGGGCTACATCATAGAGTAGCTGCGCCTCGCGGGGATGCGAGACGCCGCATGGCGGTCAGCGCGACCAGATAAGTTGGACACCCGCAAGAACCCCTTCGGCTTGGGACACTCATGCGGGTTTGACCAGGCTCGTCCATCTTGAAATAATGTTCACTATATCTTACACTAAATCAGATAGTGTAAAAGTTAGTGAGCAATATGAGCGCCAAACCCGAAGCCACATTGCCAATCCCGGTGCGCCGTGCCCTCAGGAAGCTGGGTGCGGACATCCGTGATGCGCGTCGCCGTCGGAGAATTCCGACGACGACCATGGCGGAGCGCTCGCTCATCAGCCGCGTGACGCTCACCAAGGTCGAGAAGGGCGATCCCAGCGTCAGCTTGGGCATCTACGCCACGGTCCTCTTCGTCCTCGGCATGACCGAGCGCCTGGCTGAACTGGCTGACCCCAAGCACGACACCATTGGCCTCAGCCTGGAGGACGACCTGCTGCCGCAGCGCATCCGCAGCCCGAACAAGCCCAAGGGAACCGGCTGATGGACCGCGAGATTTTTGTCTACATAGACCTGCACGGTGAACCCATTCTCGTCGGCCGCCTGTGGTCGCGCGTGCGCAAGGGGCGGGAAAGCGCGTCGTTTGAGTACGACCCGGCGTGGCTTGCGCACCCGGAACGCTTTGCGCTGGAGCCAGCCTTGACGCTTGCGCCGGGGCCGTTCCACACTCCGCCCGAAAAGGCGCTATTTGGCGCGATTGGTGATTCCGCACCCGACCGTTGGGGCCGTGTGCTCATGCGCCGGGCTGAACGCCGCCGCGCCGAGCGGGAGAGGCAGGCACCGCGCACGCTGTTTGAGGCTGACTTTTTGCTCCTGGTGGACGACGTGGCGCGTCAGGGGGCCTTGCGGTTCAGGGCCGAGCCGGATGGTCCTTTCCTTGCGCCGGAAGACAGCATGCGGATTCCGCCCTTGATAGAGTTGCCCCGTCTGCTGTCCGCCGTCGAGCGGGTTTCGAACGAGGAAGAGGACGACGAAGACCTGCGCGTCTTGATCGTTCCCGGTTCTTCCTTAGGCGGAGCGCGCCCCAAGGCGTCTGTGCGCGACCATGACGGCCATCTGGCACTGGCCAAGTTCCCGCACAAGCAGGACGACATCAACGTCGTCCTTTGGGAGGGGGTTGCCCTGTCTTTGGCAGAGAAAGCTGGGATTGGTGTGCCCGAATGGCGCATCGAGACGATAGGCGAGAAGCCTGTCATTCTCATCCGCCGCTTCGACCGCAAAGGGGGGCTGCGCGTCCCGTTTCTGTCCGCCATGAGCATGTTGGGCGCGAACGACAACGAACAACATTCCTATCTGGAGATTGCCGACGCGCTGCGGCAGTTCGGGGCCGCGACGAAGGACGATCTGGCCCAACTCTGGCGACGGATCGTCTTCAGCGTCCTCATATCAAATACCGACGACCACCTGCGGAACCACGGTTTCCTGTACGGTAGCCACAAAGGTTGGCGACTATCGCCTGCCTACGACCTCAATCCCATCCCCGTGGACATTCGCCCGCGAGTCCTCTCCACAGCAATCGACATGGATGATCCTACGGCTTCCATCGAGTTGGCGCTGGAGATGGCCAACTACTACGGCCTGAAACAGGTAGACGCAAAGGCCATCGCCCAGCAGGTGGCGCTTGCCGTCGCCAAATGGCGCGGTGATGCCGCGAAGCTGGGCATATCAGCACGCGAGATCGAGCGCATGGCGTCAGCCTTCGAGCATGAGGACGCCAGGAAGGCGCAGACGCCTTCCTGCTGACGCCGGGACAGGCATACGTCAGGGCCACAATCCGGTGGAGACAAAGGGTCAATCCGAAGCGGAAATCAACAGGCGGGCCGTTTCCTGGCGAAAACTCCCATCTCACTCCGCCGCCCTTCTTTCAGCTCGGCCTGCAGCCCGTCGATGATCGCCTGCCGGTCTTCCCTGTCCTTTTCCGCCTCGGCGCCCTCATTGACCGGGACGATGTAGCGCTGGGCCGCCTTGCCCTTGCCAATCCAGACCTCTGTTACCCAGAGCTGGGTATCGCCATGCTGGCGATCGAGCACTAGCGCTCGTGGACAAAGGTTGACTGCGGAATCGGGTTTTGATTCAAGGCTTCCTTTTGGAGGCGGCTTTGGGCGAACGGATTGGTGTGACGGACGAAGAGTGGGCGCTGATCGGGCCGCTGCTACCCGCTGAACGGGGGCGGAGCTGCCGTCCGGCGCAGGACAACCGGCGCTATTTCGAGGCCATGATGTGGATGGCCCGCACCGGCGCGCAATGGCGACACCTGCCCGATGAATACGGCAAGTGGAACAGCGTCTTTCGCCGTTACCGACGATGGGTCGAGACCGGCGTGTTCGAGGCACTGCTCGAAACCCTTGCCGAACTGGTCGAA